>JAFUWP010000100.1 GCA_017483405.1 Oscillospiraceae bacterium
AGACCGCCGTTGACAACCTGATAAATCTGGTTAGTCGAACTGCTGATGCCGGAAGTTTTCCATCTGGAGCATCCGCCTGTATAGACGATAATTTTGACATTATCGCCATATTTTGCGTTTGCAATTTCCTGTAAGTCGGAAGATGACATACCGTATTTGGATTCGAGGTCAGTACCGCACATATAGAGCATAACGGTAACGGTATCTGCATTGTTTCCGAGGATATTCGTATATTTAGCTCTTGAGCCGGCCGCAACGGAAGTATCAGCCGAACTGCCGGAGCTTGCGAAATAATTACTTCCGGAAGAACCGCCGGTGAATCCTGCCGGAGTCTGTCCGGTCAGACTGCTGATGATACTGTTTCCGCCGGAACTGCTTGTCTGATTGGAAGTGGCTGTATTATCGGTTACGGTATCTGAACCGAATCCGCCTCCGAACAGCAGAGAAATGATAATCGCCAGCAAGGCGACACCGCCGCCGCCGGCAGCGGCTTTTGTTCCGATGCCGGAACTTTTCCCCTGACCGCCTGCACCGACCTGACCTGTGCCGAGGCCTTCGCCGCGCCTGTGAACGCCGTTTCCGCCGGATGTGACGTTTTTTTCTCTGGAGCGCGGTCTGTTTTGATTGTTATCCATATCAGGAATCCTCCGTCCTTATGATAATTTCTAATTTTTAGTATACATGATTTTCGCCGGCTTGTCAAGGTTTGTATCAGAAAACGGGTATCTTTTTAGCCTTTTGCATAGAAATCCCCCCAGACAATTGACAAATGAAATGCGATATGTTATAATGAATTCTGGTATTTTCAAGTTTTTGTGATATTTACAAGATGCAGAAGGAGACTGAAACATGAAACAAATTCTTTCAGAACAGAACAGAGAGAGAATTGCATTTATAAAAGCATTTCTGTTGAAATGCGGAATACCTGAAATGTTCATGTGCCGTTTTGTCGGTATATATTTTCTGGTATCGGGGATAGTACTGCAAATGCGGAAAAGTGCTGGAATCAGTGCGGTCAATGCGTGGAAGGATTACGTCAGGGAACTGCCCGTCCGGAACAGCATTTTATGGATAATTTTCGGAATTCTGGTGCTGACGATAGTGTATGCGGTTGTGCCGAAGAAATTCCAAGTAGCTGACCAGATAGTTCTGATTGCAGGGACGATGTTTTTCTCGATTTCCGTGCTGTGGAGGCTGGAGAATTATTATTTAGCCATCGGGCTGTGCGGAATTGTGATTGTGTTTGTGACACATACGATGGGGAAGATTTCGGCGGAACAGTTCGATAAATTACCGGATAAGGCATCGGCGGTGATAGTGGCGGTTGTTGCGCTGGCGGTGCTGTGGTTTGTAGCAGTGACATCGGTGATGCACCACAAAATATTCGGAACATCCTGTTTTGACTTCGGAATTTTCGTGCAGATGTTCTATTCGCTCCGGACGGAACTGAATGCTATCACGACCTGTGAACGTGATATGTTTCTGTCGCATTTCAATGTACATGCATCATTTATCTATTATCTGCTGATGCCGATATATGCGCTTTCTGGTGATGATGAATGCTCCCTTCTGGTATCGCAGGCGGTGCTTGCGATGGGCGGAGTGATACCGTTATATCTGATTGTCAAGCATCATGATTACAAAGGTTTTGCGAGAGTGGCAGTCTGCATGGTGTATATTTTCTACAGTGGTCTGCTTGTGCCGTGTTATTATGATTATCATGAGAATTCATTTCTGCCGACCCTTCTGATGTGGCTGTTATATGCCATCGACCAGAAGAAAATGATTCTGATGTATGTCATGATGGTGCTCACCTGCATCGTGAAGGAAGATGCACCTTTATATGTTATCTGCATCGGGATGTATTTTCTGTTTGAGGAACAAAGCAGAAAGAGATTCCACGGCCTGATTATGATGATAGTTTCAGGAATTTATTTTATCGCCATCAATCACTGGCTTGGTGAATATGGTGACGGCCAAATGATGGCATCGTCACGTTTCGGCAATCTGACGCTGGAAGAAGGCGACAGCTTATTCAGCATCGTGGGGAACGTCCTGAAAGACCCTGCTTATTTTTTCAGTATGTTTGTGAAGGAACAGACACTTATCTTTGTGATACAGGTGATGATGCCTTTGTTATTCCTGCCGTTCATGACAAACAAACTGCGCCGTTTCATGCTGATAATTCCGTTTGTGATTATGAATCTTGTAGTCGGTGTGGGATATGGTTATGCCGCAAGCATCGGGTATCAGTATATTTTTGGCCCTTCCTGTCTGCTGATTTATATGGCCATCCTGAACGCGGCCGATATGGAAAAGCCGAAACGGAATACTTTCATGACAGTTTCGGCATGTGTCTGCATTGTGACAGCGGTCTGCCTGATTTCGGGAAGAATCGGCTATCTGATAAATTATAACGACAGAAAAGAATATTTCCAGAATCTGGAAGCATGTCTGGATACCGTGCCGAAAGATGGCAGAGTCAATGCGAATGCATGGTTTCTGCCGCATCTGGCAGACCGGCGGGAAATTTATATCTTTGACCGGAACGATTTCGAGACGAATCCGGAACTTGCGATAGAAGGCGAAGATAATTTTCTGGATACCGTCACGGGGCTGAAAGATGTTCAGCGTTATGATTTCTATGTGATGAGCCGCGGCGATGAAAATACTGGTGCGGCGATTCCGTATCTGGAAGAACTGGGCTTTACGCCTTATGCGGAAACTGAAAATTATATCATCATCTATGTGAGTCCGGAATATCTGGCAAAACATCAAAATCAGTAATCAGAAAGGAAATCGGAACTATGAGAGATTTTTTATTAGCAAGTGCCCCTGTCATGATTTGGGTGCTGACAATTGCAGAAGTGATAATTGCGGTATTGTTATTCAAAATCTATCAGGAAAAGAAACGTCTGATGCCGCTTTTTATGGGATTAGTCTGCATCGGTCTGGTGTATGATGCGTTTGTAATTGCCATCGGCGCATGGATTCCGGAAAGTCTTATTGTTGCTCTGAGCCGTCTGAGATTTATCAGCCACGGCGTACTTGTGCCGCTGAATCTGGTAACAGTCGGTTATGCTATGAAATGGGACGGTATCAAACTGAAAGTGATGTATGTCATTGCCGGAATCATCAGTCTGCTGGGGCTTGCTTCCGGTATTGCAAGAAAGCTGGAAATTGCGGAAATCGCCGGAATTATCCGCTGTAAGTCTTCTGACCTTTCTCCGTCATGGGCAGAGGGCATCAACAGCCTGATTTCTTACGGAACGGTATTCCCTTTGATTATTTTCGGCATTATCGTATGGATAAAGCAGAAAACACCGTTTATTTTCCTGTCCGGTCTGCTGATGTTCGTCTTTGCGGCATTAGGCCCTGCAACAAGAAATTTCGACCTGATTTTCTATATCAGCATGTTCGGTGAACTGTTTATGGTGCTGTTTTTCTGGCTTTATGCAAGAAAGTATACAGAATCCAAAACTTAAATCAGAAAAGTTTTTCCGGATAAGACTTTACAAATCTGATTTTTTGTTGTATAATAAATAAGGGCATTCCCCTCGGAAATATTTATTAATTTAAAATCAGGAGGATTTCTATTATGATGACAATTACTTGTCTTGACCTTGAAGGTGTATTAGTACCTGAAATCTGGATTGCATTCGCAGAAGCAAGCGGCATTCCGGAACTCAAGAAAACAACCCGTGATGAACCCGATTATAACAAGCTGATGAATTACAGACTTGCTATTCTGAAAGAACATGGCCTCGGCCTGAAAGAAATTCAGGAAACCATCGCAAAGATTGAACCGATGGAAGGTGCTAAGGAATTTCTGGATGAACTGCGTTCTCTCTGTCAGGTGATTATCATCAGTGATACATTTACACAGTTTGCCGCTCCGCTGATGAAGAAACTCGGCTATCCGACAATCTTCTGCAATACGCTGGAAGTTGCTGAAAACGGCGAAATCACTGGTTTCAAGATGCGCTGTGAAAAGTCTAAGTATACAACTGTAAAAGCACTTCAGTCCATCGGATTCGAGACAATCGCGAGCGGTGACAGCTATAACGACCTCGGCATGATTCAGGCAAGCAAGGCCGGTTTCCTGTTCAAGAGCACCGAACAGATTAAGAAAGACCATCCGGAACTTCCGGCTTTTGAGACTTATGACGAATTATTGAACGCTATCAAGGCGGCTCTGTAATCGAATCAGAATGAAATACGGCACTGTATGTTTGTGCAGTGCCGTTTTTATTTTCGGATGAGGAGGGGAATTTTCATGATGCAGAAATTATTTGCTTATGCAAGAGATACATATCAGTCAGAACCGGAATATCTCTGGGCGAAAACGCCGGAGGCCGCCGTGCTCCGGAACGGTAAAAATCAGAAATGGTATGCGGTATTTCTGAACGTCAGCCGAGAAAAGCTCGGTCTGAAAGAAAAAGAATCCGTCTGGATTGTCAATCTGAAATGTGACCCGTTGTTTATGGGGTCACTTCTGGAGATGGATGGATATTATCCGGCATATCACATGAATAAGAATCATTGGATTAGCATTCTGCTGGATGGCACTGTCGAAGAAGAACAACTCCGTAATCTTCTGGATTTAAGTTATCAGCTCACCGAGAACAGGAGGAAAAAATCATGAACAAGCTCGAACAGGTAAAGGAATTAAATCATTTACTTCTGGCCGAAATGCCGGAATACCGTTTACAGGCAAACAGAATTGATACAGGCGACTATAAAGAACAGAGAATGTTGCTGAGAAGTCTGATGAATTTAAGAAATCCGATGCCGGTTTCCCAGTATTTTCTGGATTTACAGGATGAATTTCTGCAATCCGAAGCCGAAGAAAAGGGGATTGTTCATGTCAGTGAACTTCCGGTGAGTGCGCAGGATAACCGGCTTTGTATCTGGCAGGGAGATATTACACAGCTGGATGCGGATGCTGTCGTGAATGCGGCGAATGCGGCTCTGTTAGGATGCTTTATCCCATGTCACCGGTGCATTGATAATGCAATTCATTCGGCGGCAGGGGTACAGCTTCGGGATGTCTGCTTTCAGATGATGCAGAAACAAGGCCATGAAGAAGCAACAGGTTCAGCGAAAATCACAAAGGGGTATAATCTTCCGGCGAAATATGTCATTCATACGGTAGGGCCTGTTATTTATGATGAAGTGACTGCCGAAGATAAAATCATGCTGGCATCATGCTATGCCTCCTGCTTGCAGGTAGCCGCTGAAAAGAATCTCGAAAGTATTGCATTCTGCTGTATTTCGACCGGAGAATTCCACTTTCCGAATGAATTAGCCGCTGAAATCGCTGTCGATACGGTACAGACATATCTGAATCAGAATCCCGATACCAGTCTGAAAAAAGTGATTTTCAATGTTTTTAAGGATTTAGACAGGGAAATCTATGAAAATCTTCTGGAAGGATGAGGACGGATGCTGTTTATACAGGAATTTACTGTCAAATATGATAAATCCCAGCGTTCCGGCGAGGAGATGCGGAAAATCAATGCTATTCGATTTAAGGAAATTTCTGATGTCAGGCCGGATTTTTCTGCCGGAGAAATCTGTTTTTGCAAAGGAATCTGCATGAGAAAGCCTGTCAAGCCTGCAAAGGCCGTCCCTTATGAAGAACATCTCCGAGTTTCAGAAAGAGTATTTCTCCATAAACAGGATGAAAATTATCAGATTGTTTATGCGCATCGGCCTGCACAGCAGTTTTTCAAGCCAGTTTTCACGCTCGGAAAGAATCAGTACGGCAGAATTATCTATAACTGGAGAACATCCACTTTCGACAGCGAATGGGAATACTTCCGAATGATTATCAATTTTCTTGATACAGAAGAATCCGCCTATCGTCCGAAACTGTTTTTCCGGAAAGAACCGGATTTCTTGTTTGAAGATTTAGAATGGCTTCGCTACTGCGGAGAATATCACAAAAGGAGAATCACTAATGCACGGTAAAATCATCATTATTGAAGGGCTTGACGGATGCGGAAAAACAACACAGGTCAACCTTCTGAAAGAACGCTTTACAGGTGAAAATTACAGATTTCTGACATTTCCGGATTATCAGTCACTTGCCGGAGAAATCATTCTGGAATATCTCAGCAGTAAGATTCCGGAGAACGATGCTGAAAAAAGTGCCTATTCCGCAAGCAGTTTCTATGCGATTGACAGATATATCAGCTATCGGAAGGACTGGCGGCTTGATTATGAACAGGGGAAGACTATCATATCTGCGAGATATACGACATCCAATGCGATTTATCAGATGACGAAGCTCCCTCGTGAAAAGTGGGAAGATTACAGAAACTGGCTCTATGATTATGAATATGAAAAGTTAGGGATTCCGAAGCCGGATGAAGTGATTTTCTTGGATGTGCCTGTAGAAGTTTCTCAAAAGCTGTTATCCGAACGCTATCAGGGCGAAGAATCCAAAAAAGATGCTCACGAATCCGACCCCGAATATCTGAAACACTGTCATGATGCGGCACTTTATGCCGGAACAGTCGGCAAGCCGTGGAGATTTCTGAACTGCTGTGAAAACAATCAGATGAAATCCGTTGAAGCGATTCAGAAAGAACTGATTTCTCAGATTGAGGAGATACTGCAATGAAAATATTTGGGTTATGTGCTTTGATTTTTATTATCCTGATAAGCATTTTTGATGTTTGCAGTATGATTAGTTTTATAGGACTGCTGAAACGGACAGAAGAAAAATATCCGGTTTTATATAAGAATAAGGATTCCACATGGCTGGTGCTGTCAGCCTGCTGGATTGTGATTTGCATTGCGAATTATTTTACGCAGACAAAGCCGGAAAATAAACAAGGATATTTCTATCTGATATTCGTCTGGGCGATTGCTTTTCTGATTAATTTGATTCATTTTTTCGCCGCACGTTATGTTTATATTACAAAAAATGGCATTATTTTATATCAGATAAAAAATAATCTGATTTTGAAAGACAGTTTTCTTTCAGCGGATGAATTCAGTTATCAGATGAAAAAATCAGAATTGTCTGTTTTTAGCCGGAAAGATAGAAAATATCAGTTTGAAATTTTTACAAATCAGGATGAAATTAAAGAAATTGCAGAGAAATGCTATATCAGAAAAAATAAGCCTGATGCAGAAGAATCACCTGAAACAAATCCATAAAATGCCGTAAATCACGGGCTGATGCAGAGCATAGATTTCGAGGGCATGTCTGCCGATGAAGTTCAGAAAGCTGATGCCTTTCCATTTGATATTCAAAATTTTCTGGCCGGATGCCTGATAGATAAAAAATCCGGTCAGAAACAGAAACAGCCACGGAATCAGGGAGAAATAATCCGTTGAATAAAAGCCTTTCTGCGGAAAGCCGAGATAAGCTGTCAGATAGTTCCGGTACAGTCCGGACGGCAGAGAAAACAGTTCATGACTGAAAATGCCCAGAAATTGGGAATTGACATGTTTCGTAAAGGCGAACAGAATAAAATTGACAAATATTCCCAGCATTGCTGGGATTTTTTGCAGAAATTTCCGGCATCCGGCCATGAGGAGCATACAAGAGCCGATGAGCGTCAGAACGCCGAACAGAATCAGATTTTCGGGCATAAAGAGCGCAGTTATCAGGGTGATGCCTGCGCCGAGTCCGAATACCGTCAGTCCGCGCCGGAGCAGATGCCGGCTCATACCGGAGCAGAATCCGGAAAGCAGGATAAAGCTCCAGCAGATACCCTGTTGCCAGAGATACGCGTCCTGTCCGTGATACCAATTCCATTTCATGCCGAAGATATAGACTAAATCCCATACGGCATGAAATAGCACCATATTGATGACAGTCAGTCCGCGGAGGGTATCCAGAAGATGACATCTGTCAGGAATCGGCTTGGATTGGAGAATGTTTTTGAGGTTCATAAGAAGAATCCTTTCTGATTTCGGAAATTGAAAAAATAGATTTTTCTTGATTATAGCATAATCCGGAAATCTTGTCAATGGAATCCGGAACGGCGGAAAAATGCTGTTCTGCTTGACAAAGTATATGTAAAATGATATAATAGGTATCAGAAATGAGGGAGATAGAATGGAAGTTTTGACATCCAAAAAAAGGAAAAGAACAATTCTTCTGATGAAAGAAAAGAATCAGGATACTTCTCAGCTTTGTGATATGTTTGCAGAAGATTATCATTTCAGAATCGTGACCGCTCTGGAGGAAGCTGTCAGGATACTTCGGGAAGATATTGATAAGCTTTCGGCAGTGCTGATAGATGCCTGTCTTCCGGATGATGTCTGCGGAAAATTTCTGCAAAGAGTCAGGGAATATAAGAATCTGCATGGAATTCCGGTTCTGGTGATAGTTCCGGAATCAGAAATATCGCATTATCTGCATTATCTGGAGTTTGGCGCAGTAGATTTTATCACATCGCCGTATTGCAGGGAAGTGATAATAAACCGTATTTCCAATGCAGTACATATCAAAGATTCTGTTACATTTTCGCAGTTGGAGAAGATGCTTCGGGCACTGCCTTCAAATATCTATCTGAAAGATGCGGAGGGGAAATATATTTTTGCTACGCATTACTGGCATCATCTGGAGCATAATAATGACCCTGACTGGACAATCAGAGGCAAAACAGATATTGACATCAGAAAAGACAAGGAAAACGCAGTAAAGGCATATATGAGCGATTTGGAGCTTCTGAAAGACGGTGAAATCCGTTCTTATATGATTGAAATCAATGCAGATAATATTCTGGAATATTTTCAGATTACAAAAGCACCTGTTCTGGATGAAAAAGATGATATTATAGGGATTATCGCATTAATCAATAATATCACACAGCAGGAAGTTCTGAAAAGAAAACTCGAAAAACAGGCCTATACGGATGAAATGACAGGACTGTATAACCGCAGTTATTATGAAAAATATATCAGTGCCCTGATGGAGAATCATTATCCGCTGGCAGTGATTTCGGCAGACTGCAACAAGCTGAAATCCGTGAATGATACTTACGGGCATCTGGCAGGGGATGAATATATCCGTATTTCGGCATCATTGCTGAAGATGGTACTGCCGGAAAAATCTGTCATATTCCGCACCGGCGGAGATGAATTCCTGATTTTTCTGCCGGAAACGTCAGAAGAAACAGCTTTGTACTATGTAGAGCGTTTACGGGAACAGTCAAAGTTATTCTCTATCAAAGACCAGCAGATAAGTATTTCCTACGGAGTTTATGTCATGGAGGATGAAAATCAGGATTTAAAGGACTGCATCCGTCAGGCGGATAAGAACATGTATGAAGATAAAAAACGCTGTAAAAAAGAATCCTGAAAGCAGTTGCATTTCTGTATCAGATATGCTATAATAAATAATACAAATTATGATGAAACGGAGATTGAATGTTATGAAATTAAATAAAAGACTGGTATGTGTACTTCTGGCAGGACTGATGCTGTTATCCGCAGGCTGTCAGAGTCAGACAAAAAATAACACCCCTGCTGAAACTACCGTACCGGCAGTAGAAGTCAAGGCGCAACTCGGTCAGGAAGCCGAATACGGCGGTATGCAGTTTGTTGTGGTATCGGCGCAAGACCCTGATATTGTGATGGAACAGTCCGGTAAATCGGCATTATTCTTTGAAGTGACAATCAACAATCAGACGGATGAAACCGTTGTCGCCAACTATCTGAATAATTTTTCCCTGACAGTAGACGGAAAAGATTACGATTCTGATGAATGCTGTACCATTCCGGTCATGAAGAAATTATATGATTTCTACGGTCAGGAGGCCATGAATGAAGAAATTCCGGCTGGTGAATCCAGAACCGGCTATATCGCCTGCGAAGCGGATAAGGGATTCAGTGAACTCGCCCTGCATTACACGCCTAAGACAACGGACAGAGCGTCCATGATTACCGTACCTGTTGCGAAAGACCAGATTGTCAAGGCGGAACAGAAAAATTCCTGAGAGAATTAATATCTGACAAATTTTCAGAGTGACAGAATCAGAAAGGACAGTTATGATAATTCATTATTATGCGCTTTCATGGTGCAGTTATGAACTTTATCAGGAGCGACCTGCCGTCTTTGCGCCGGAGGATGCAGAAGAAGAATTACTTCGGCATTATCATTTCAATCAGGCGGAGGACGGCAGATATTATAAATTCCTGAACGAAAAAGAATATTGTATGGTGACAGAAAATTCTTCTGCCAATGTGATATTTTTCACTTCGGGAACATATATTCCGGATGGCAAAAGTCAGGAACAAAGAAATCCCATGAGAGTTTCAACCGCGAACTGGCTTTGTATCGGTTCAGTGCTGGC
Source organism: Oscillospiraceae bacterium (assembly GCA_017483405.1). Lineage (GTDB taxonomy): Bacteria > Bacillota > Clostridia > Oscillospirales > Ruminococcaceae > UBA3855. The sequence continues at coordinate 10,320 of JAFUWP010000100.1, forward strand.
TGTTTTGATTGGAATTGTATATTTTTTCTCCTATTTAGTACCGGCTGAAACAGAACCGGAACTCATGATGATGTTGTTTCCTCCGGTGATGTGGTTGACTGCTTTGATTCTGGCAGTATTTGTGCGAATCCGCTGTCCGGAAAGCCTGTTCGGAAAGATTCTGCTGATAATCTATATTGTTATCATCGTGGTTTTGGTTTGCCTGTTAATCTGTTTTGTAATCGCCTGTAGTGCGCTTGCGGATGCATGTTTCAATTGTGAGTGCATCGGTTCAAACATGAGTTAAAGGAGATAACAATGCAGATTCATTATTATGAAGTTCCGGGCTGTGATTTTGTTATTCATGAGGGGAAGCCTGTCATCATTGCACCGTCCGGCACGGCAGAGGCATCCCTTCGGGAACAGGGATTTCAGCAGGATAAGAACGGCAAATGGTATAAATTTCTGAATGAAAAAGAATATCACGATGTGATGATTGGCTATCCGGATAATGATGTCACATTCACGGATAAGGATTATCCTCCGCAGTACGCGCCATGTCCGGAAGAAAAATCTAAAGATAAATTTTCTAATAGTCCCATAGTTCTGAGTATTGTTTTTCTGATACTGATAATAGGTGCAATTGCCCTTCCGGCCAATTTTGAATGGATGGGGATATGGAGCAGTGGACTGTGGATTGCAGGACTTCTCCTGATAGTATTTTTTCGGGTAAAATATCCGGCGAATCCTTTAGGAACGGCATTGATGATAATATATTTGGTGCTGGTTTTGATGATTGTGAGTATCCTGATTCTGGTGATGGTTCAGTTAGGAACTCTGTTTTTGAATTTTCTCACCTGTAACTGGAGTGCCTGCTGAAAGAAAACAGTTTTGACAGAATAAAAAGGGGCATCTATGATTGTAAATTATTATGCGATTCTGGAATGTGACTGTAAAATTTATCAGGAAAAGGCGGTTCTCTTTCCGCCAGCCGGAACAGGGGTTCTCTTTCTGAAAAGGTATCAGTTCAGTCAGCGGCCAAATGGCGGATGGTATAAAATCCTGAGCGAAGAAGAAACCGCAGTCATTATGAAAAACTATCCGGATAATCCAGTCACATTCACTGATAATATGGATAAGATACTCGCTGGAATTTCCATTGCTTCGCTGATTCTGGCAATCCTGACTATCAGTTTGTTTATTTTTGATTATACGGCTTTGTCGATTCTGATAGCCGGCGGACTGAATATTATTTCTCTGATAACAGCATCCGCTGTACGCTGTCGTTATCCGAAAAGCATATTCAGCAGTATGCTTTTGATGATTCAGATTGCGGCACAAAGTCTGGTAGTTATTTTCATCATAAAAAATCAGTATGTTTTTTTATCATTGGTATCTGCTCTTTCATTGACTGTATAGTAGAGAACTACTGAGGAGAGACAGCATTGTTTATCAATTATTATTTTGTGAAGGGATGTACTTATCAGCCGTATCATGAAAAAGATGTTATTTTTGCGCCGGATGGTACGGATGAACATCTTCTGCATCAGTGCGGATTTCAGCAGGCAGAAGACGGCAGATATTTCAAAATCCTGAATCAGGAAGAATATAAAGCCATCATGAAGGGCTATCCTCATAATGATATTATCTTTTCTGATGAAACTCCTGAACCGCTTTATCAGTATCAGGATATGCCGCCGCAGAATACGCCGATAATTCAGAAAAAACCTCCGAAGAAAAAACAGGATTTCTGGGAATATTTTTTATATATTTTCGATGTTCCGAATATTCTGTGTATGCTTTCACTTATTCTGACAATAGCATTGTTTGTGGTCTGCGCAGTACTCAGGGAAATAAATAATATACCATCCTGTATATTAGGGCTTATTTCGCTGATTCTGATAATTACGGTTCGGGTCAGATACCCTGAAAATATTTTCGGAAAGGTGCTCATGGTATTGTATGGTATTATTTGTGCTGGTATTTTGCTTTTAATGATATATGCATTATGGACATGTTTTTCTATGTGCATTGGATGTTTGAGCTGTTCTTTTTAAAAGTACATATTTTTATCATTATCTGTGCAATACTTGCAATTTTTTATATGATAATTTTGTTCATAAAAGCTCTGCAACAATGCTGTTATGACTGTACAACCTATTTCGAATGTATTGGTTCGGGGAGAAACTAATCAGGAAAGGCGGATATTATGATAGAAATCAATACAGATTATAATTTTATTTCTCCTTATCCGATAATGATATTATTATCATTTCTTGCCGGAATCATCGGCATGTATCTGCTGAATCTTCGGGATGGCATCCGGAAGGATGTTGCAGGTTATCTCTGTCTGCTTGCGCCGGTGATGAGCGTTTTCTTCGGAATTGTTCTGACTTATATTTCATCAGGATTTCAGTATTTCGGGCTTTCATCTGTCGGGGGATTAATCGGCATGTATCTCGCCTCCCTGACGATGGCACTCATCAGCGGAAAGCAAGGCGAACTCGGAATCATGACGAAAAACTGCACACTGATGCTC
>JAFUWP010000101.1 GCA_017483405.1 Oscillospiraceae bacterium
CGTGATGTTGTGGAAGAACAAATCCGGCTTGGTGATGTCATCCTGAGATTATCCGATACTGCCGGTGTTCATGATACTTCCGATAAAGTCGAACAAATCGGCGTGGAGCGCAGTCTTTCCAGTCTTGAACAGGCAGATTTGATTCTCGCTGTCTTCGATATGAGCAGTCCCCTTTCCGATGAAGATAAACTTCTGCTCGAAAAACTTCCCGAAGATAAAACCATTATCGTCTATAACAAATCGGATAAATTAAATCCTGATTTCAATCAAGATGCGCTTTTCCACTTTTCCCCTGTGGAAACTGTTGAAATCTCTGCCCGAAATCAGGATAATATTTCAGAACTGCAAAACGCTGTCGAACGCTTTGCCATCCGTCATGCCACTCCTGCCGAAGATGGTATGATTGCTAATGAACGTCAGCGAATCTGCCTTGATAATGCCCTTTCTGCCGTGCAGGAGGCTCTTGATGCCCTCTCTATGGGGTTAGCCTTCGATGCGGTTACCGTCAGCCTTGACGCGGCCGCAGATGCCCTTCTTCAGCTTACCGGCGAACGTGTGACAGATAAAGTTGTGGATACCGTCTTTTCACGGTTCTGTGTCGGCAAATAATATCATAATTTTTATCAATAAAGTGAGATGTTTAGTTTATGAATCAAGAATATGAAATGGGAAATTTTGATGTCATCATTGTCGGTGCTGGCCATGCCGGTGTGGAAGCCGGACTCGCCTCCGCACGGCTGGGATGCAAAACCCTTCTGATGACTATCTCCCTTGACCAAATCGCAAATATGCCGTGTAATCCCTCTATCGGAGGCACGGCAAAAGGCCATCTCGTCCGCGAAATTGATGCTCTCGGCGGTGAAATGGGACGCGCCGCGGATGCCTGTTTCTTACAGAGCCGTATGCTGAACCGCGGCAAAGGCCCTGCCGTTCACAGTCTCCGCGTTCAGGCTGACCGTGTGAAATATCACTCTCATGTAAAACATGTCTGTGAACAACAGGAAAATCTGTTTATCAAACAGGGTGAGGCCGCTCAGATTCTGGTTGAAGATAATCACATCACCGGAATTGTCACAAAATTAGGTGCTGTCTATCACGCGAAGGCTGTTGTTATCGCGACAGGAACATATCTGAAAGGCAAAATCCATATCGGGCAAGTTTCTTTCGAGAGCGGCCCTGATTCCGCTCTCCCTGCGAATGCCCTCTCCGAATCGCTCCGTCAGTATCTCCCTCTCCGGAGATTCAAAACCGGTACACCCTGCCGCGTTCACAGGAGAAGCATCAATTTCGATGTTCTTGAAAAACAAGATGGTGATTCCCAGATTGTTCCCTTCTCCTTTGAGAATCAGAATCAGGATATGAAAAATCAAGTCTCCTGCTATATCAGTTATACCAATCTGAAAACGCATGATGTCATTAAGGCTAATCTGCATCGTTCTCCCCTGTATTCCGGCAATATCGAAGGTGTAGGCCCTCGTTACTGCCCCTCTATCGAAGATAAAGTTGTCCGTTTTGCGGATAAGGAACGTCATCAGCTTTTTATCGAACCGATGGGGCTTTCTACGGATGAATATTATCTTCAGGGGATGTCTTCTTCCCTCCCTGAAGATGTACAGCTTGCTTTTCTCAGAACTATCAAAGGGCTCGAAAATGTTGAAATTCTCCGGCCGGCTTATGCTATCGAATATGACTGCGTTGACCCGACTGCCCTCAAACCGACCCTCGAAACAAAAGCTGTTTCCGGATTATTCGGCGCGGGTCAGTTCAACGGCAGTTCCGGCTATGAAGAAGCCGCCGCTCAGGGGCTTATCGCCGGTATCAATGCCGCTTTATCCGTTCAGGGCAAAGAACAGCTTATTCTCGAACGCTCCGGCTCTTATATCGGCACTCTCATTGATGATTTAGTCTGCAAGGGATGCAGTGACCCTTACAGAATGATGACTTCCCGAAGCGAATACAGATTAGTATTAAGACAGGATAATGCTGATTTCCGCATGATGCCTATCGGTCATAAATTAGGTCTTATTTCAGATGTGAAATATCAAAAAATGCTCGATAAATATGCTCTTGTTGAAGCCGAAATCGACAGACTGAAACATTCCAATCTTTCCCCGACTTCTGAACTTAACCAATTTTTGGAAAATTCCGGCACTGCTCCGCTCTCAACCGGATGCAAGATTGCAGATTTAATCCGCCGTCCTCAGCTCGGTTATGATGTGCTCGCGCCGTTCGATTCCGAACGTCCTGAGCTTTCTGATGAAATTCGCGAACAGGTTGAAATTCAAATCAAGTATGAAGGCTACATCAACAGACAGTATGACATGATTCAGAAAGCCCAGAATCTCGAACAGAAGAAGCTCCCTCAGAATTTCGATTATCATGAAATTCACGGTCTGCGCCTTGAAGCTATTGAAAAATTAAACAAGCATCAGCCTGTCAGCATCGGACAGGCATCCAGAATTTCCGGTGTTTCTCCGGCGGATGTTTCTGTTCTGCTTATCTGGCTGACACAAAATAAATAATCAATGTTCCACGTGGAACATTTTTCAAAAGGTGTGAAACATGACAATAGAAGAAATTTTCGGCAATCTTGCCGATAAATATCAGAATTTTAACTGGTGGATGGTTTTAGGCTCGGAATCAATTGCACATTTTGTTCCTGAACTTAAAAAAGAAATAGGTCAGGATAATCCTATTTTTCAGTATCCGGTCTATGCTGTCGCAAAATGTCTGGCAAATGATGATGTTCTGTTCCTGATTGCTGACGGCTCGAAAGAGGGACTATGGAGAATTTATCATTTGACTTATGCTGAAAATAATATCACGGGTTTCCCTCAATATCAGGAGTTTACTGACAGAAATTCCGTGGGTGATTTTATTGAAAAACAGTTTATTGCAGATTTTCTATAATGTTCCACGTGGAACATTTTCAGGAGTGTGAAACTTTATGATTCTTCCTGTTGGTGTAACTGGTTTCTTTCAGAAATCCATTCCGCCGGAACTTGATTTCAAAAGCTTTCAGCAATATTGTTATTCCGTCAGAGAGTTTCCGGTGCTGGAATTTATCAATCAGAAACAGAATAATTATTTCGGTGCAAAATTCTCGGATTTCTGCCTGCTTTTGAACAGATATTATCCGTTTGCAGGTTTCGTGAATGTTTTATCTTCCGAAAAAATATTTATTAATATCAGCTTTCCGGAATTTTATGCATATCAGTTTCTTCCGGCTGAATTTCTCAACAGTCCCTTCGATTTCCGGAATCATGAGCTTTCAAAGACAGAATTACAGCAGATTTTATATTGGAATCCGGTTTCTGTCGGAAATGTTATCTTCAATGAATGGGATTAATTTTTAATGTTCCACGTGGAACATTTTCAGGAGTGTGAAACTTATGCAGAAATATGATTTTTCAGAATTGATAAAAAATATCAAGTGCATGAAATGCGTTCCCGATGTTCTGACAGATAATCATCAGATACTTGATTTCGATATTGATGGATGCAGTCTCGTATCAAAAGAAATTCTGCTCGAAATTCTGGACTGCCTTCCGGCTATGGATAAACAATTTCAAAATCTGCCAAATGTGCCATATCATTTTTATCTTGAGGGAGTTACAATTCATGCTCCCGATAAAGTCGAGCTTTATTATGTTACAGATGAGGCAAATGCCCAGAATACGCAGATATTCCATAAAATAAATAATAACTGGATTCTGCAAGTTAATGTTCCACGTGGAACATTTTAAAGGAGTGTGAAACATGTTTCAGATTCATTTTCAATTGCAGGAACTTGATAAAATTGTTCCGTGGGGTGATGAAAATCATCAGTCTATGCACTGGTACGGCCTTACTGATGGTTTACTTTGGATTACTGCCGGAAATCATACTGTTTATGAGTATTCTCAGCAGGCAAGGGATTTCTGGAATGAAGATATTCAGTATAATAATTATCAGCTTTCCAGATTCTTACAGGATTTTTCTGGGACATTCCCTTTTATCTGTGAATCCGTTCCGGAATTTATCTATCAAAATATCGAAAATTTTATGCCGATTACCGATAAATGGAAACGCATTCATGAAGATTTGCCAGATGATGCCTTTGAGCTATGGTATGATGAAACATACTGGCCTCTGGTCGAGTGGTTCTATCAGCAAAATTCTTTCGATTCCGGACATCTGGTGGGTGGTTATGAAATCGGCTGTTTCCGCTTTCAGGATAAAATCAAATTCTGGTGGGATAATGACGGCCGTACTCTGCCGAATGGTCAGCCTGTCTGGACTTCTCAGAAAGGCATTTATGAAATGAAATATGCTGATTTTGTCAGAGAAGTGCAGAGATTCTTTGATGAATTCTTTCAGAAAATGGATATTCAGGTGCAGAATGCTGTCGGAAAAGACTGGGGCAGAGTTCAGCTTGATAAAAATCAGCTCATGAGAGAACATCAAACCACAACAGAAAGTTTTCAGCAGAAAATAGATGCTCTCTCAAAAAAGCCTCAGTTTCCAAGAGACTGGAATACGATTTCCGAACTCTGGAAAAAATGCCTTGAAGAACGCAATCAAAATTAAAACATGTTCCACGTGGAACATGTTCAAAAGGTGAATTTTATGCAAGAAATTACTGTTCTGGATGGATTATTTAAAATTTTATTTGCGATTTATCAAACACCTACGATGTATCTTCGCAGAAAATCTATTTTTCAGCTTGAAATTTTTATACAGGGCATTCGTTATGGAGTTGTTTTAGATTATCAGCAAAATCGGAGATTAAAACAGGAATTAGAGATTCTTCATCAGTTTGATTTGTTCCTGAGACAGAAATATTTCTATGGTGCTTCACTTAATTGCTATTCTGCCTTGTACTGTCATTCCGGCGGAAGTGAAGAAATCGCTTTTGGTTTATTTTTTGAGGAACTCAAAATCTATCTGAATCAGAATACTATGTCTATCTAAATAAAATGTTCCACGTGGAACATTTTCAAAAGGTGAATTTTATGCAGGAAATTACTGTTCTGGATGGATTATTTAAAATTTTATTTGCTGTTCGTCAAGTTCCTGGAATGTTTCTCCGCAAAAAATCTATTTTTCATCTGGAAATCTTTATCCGCGGTTTAAGCACTGGCTTCACTCTGGACGGACAGCAGAATCATCAGCTGAAACAAGAACTGGAAATTCTTCATCAATTCGATTTGTTTCTGCAACAAAAATATTTCTATGGGTCTGCTCTTAACTGTTATTCTGATTTGTATTTTCATTCCGCTGAAGACGAAGAAACTGCTTTTGATTTGTTCTTTCAGGAACTTGAAAGCTATCTGAATCAGAATACTATATCTATCTAAATAAAATGTTCCACGTGGAACATTTTCAAGAGGTGTGAAACATGTGGTCAAATATCAGAAACAAACTCGAAAATGTTTATCTTGCTGATTCCCTCAAAGGCCGGATTCAGTATTTTACAACGACCTATCGGGAATGTCATGACCGTGAAGGCAGAGCATCCATCCGGCTTGATGATGAGGAAATTCTCAAAAGCAGTTACTTCGATAAAATAGGTGCGCACAGTAAAATCTATTATTCTCATTCCGCTGACTGGGAGTCTGCCTATTTCCTTGCGGAATCACAGGGCTGTTTCGACCAGAGAAATTTTTATCAGGCTTTTCAGGAGTTCGATAATCAGAGTATTCAGAAAAGCCTGCAAAGTGAGAGACTTCTGGTCAGGATTTTTGCCATCCTTGACAGGCGCACCGGAAAAAGAACATTGCTTGCCCTCGAAAATCACATGAAAAACGAAAATCAGATTCTTCAATTATTTTATCACATCCGGCTGGATGCCGAACATATAAATTCTGATGTTCCACGTGGAACATCGCAGGAGTGTGAAACATGACAATTCCCGAACTATATCAGAATTATTATTTTCATGACAGTATTTTCAAGAAAATCTGCCTTGATAAAGAAACTGGGCAAAGAATTGTCTGGTGTCAGTTCTGCAATTTCCTACAGGAAAATTATGAAAATTCTCAGCCTACGAACAGCGATATTTTTATTATCTTTCAAAATGCTCAGTTTTCTCGATATATTACAGAATGTGAAGTGCTTACACAGGAATTAATTGATAACCGCACTATCCGTTTTTTCCTCGCAAATGAAGATAATTCCGATTGCTTTGAATTTATCATTTCTGCCGATTTTGTCGAAATCGAAATTATCAGAACTTATAATTTATAATGTTCCACGTGGAACATGTTTCTTAAAAAAATCTTACTGGAGGTATTTATCATGCCGATTCTGCCCGATTATGAAACTGCTGAAACATTATTTCAGGAGTATCAGCTTGATGTTCCACGTGGAACATTTGATAAACTTCAAATTTATGCCGATTTTCTGGTTGACTATAATCAGCATGTCAATCTGACAGCCATCACTGACGGAAATGAAATTCTTCGGAAACATTTCCTAGACAGCTTTCTGTTATATTCTCATGCCGGAAACTATTTTCCGGATTCCGCAAAGGTACTGGACATCGGGAGCGGTGCAGGTTTCCCAGGAGTTCCGCTGGCTCTGCTCTGCCCTGATTTTGAGATTACTCTGCTTGACAGTCTCGGAAAACGTATCACGTTTCTGGAATTATTAAGACAGAAATTAGGCTGTTCTTATTCTGCGGTTCACGGCCGTGCTGAAGAATTCGCAAAACTCCCCGATTATCGGGAATGTTTCGATGTCGTCACCGCCCGTGCAGTCGCATCGCTCCCGATGCTTGCGGAATTTTCCCTTCCTTATGTCAAAACCGGAGGTTTCTGGATTTCCATGAAGGGGAAAGAAGATATTTCTCCGGCAATTTCTGCCATTCAGAAACTCGGCGGAAAACTGGAACAGACAATTTCCTATCGGCTTCCTGACGGCGATGAGAGAACACTCTATATCATAAAAAAAATATCGCCTGCTCCGACAAAATATCCCAGAAAATTTGCTCAGATTAAGCAAAAGCCACTGTAAAAAAAGACGAATATGTTCGGAAATCCGTTATTTTCAAAAGAAATAACGGATTTTTTTTATGGCAATGATTTCCTATATCTGTTATAATTAAATTATAGAGAGATACAACAAAACTTCCCCATAGAACAACCGAAAGGAGCTTTTCTCATGTCTGCAATCCTCACCGTCCCCCAGAATATGACCGAACAGAAAGTCATGCATATCCGTATCGAGGATATTCGTCCGAATCCGCATCAGCCAAGAATTTTCTTCCAGCCCGAAGAACTCCGCGCACTTTCCGACAGCATCCGGCAAAATGGTATTCTCCAGCCGCTGACCGTCCGTCAGTGCGGTGATTTCTATGAACTCATCGCCGGTGAACGCCGGCTTCGTGCCGCTAAAATCGCCGGACTCCGCTGTGTTCCGTGCATTGTTATGGAAATCAATGACCGGAATTCTGCGATTCTGGCACTGGTGGAGAATATCCAGAGACAAGATTTGAACTACTTTGAAGAAGCCGCCGCCCTTGAAAAATTAATTACTTACTACGGCATGACGCAGGAAGATGCCGCCGTTCAGCTTGGCCGTGCGCAGAGTACTGTTGCCAATAAGCTCCGCTTGCTCCGCCTTACCGAAAAAGAAAAAAATTATATTCTGGAAAATCAGCTTACCGAACGTCATGCCCGTGCCCTTCTGAAACTCGCCAGTCCAGAAGAACGTATGGCTGTTCTTGAAAAAATTACCAAACTCGGCCTCAATGTCGAGAAAACGGAACAATTTATCGAGGAAAAAATCAATCATACCAGAGAACAGGAAAGTTTCCGCAAACGGAGCGTTTTATTCCGAGATGTCCGCCTGTTTACCAATACCATCCAGAAAGCTGTTGAAACCATGCAGGCCGCCGGCATCTCCGCAGAATCTCAGAAAATGCAGTTCTCTGACTATATCGAATACAGAATCCGCATTCCGCTGAATCAGAAAAATTGATTGTCAGAATCATGTTCCACGTGGAACATTGTACCGGTTTTCCCTTCCGGATGATGTTCCACGTGGAACAAATTATTTTTCAAGCAAAATTCTCCAAAAAATCTTTACAAATCCGCTCAAACATGCTATAATAAAGAAGAAGTCCAAAACAGAAAGGAGCTGCCCCGATTATGGGTAAAGTGATTGCTGTCGCCAATCAGAAAGGCGGCGTAGGCAAATCTACCACTACTGTCAATTTAGCCGCTTATCTCGGCTCAAGAGAGAAAAAAATCCTCTGTATCGACATTGATGCACAGGGAAATTTAACTACCGGTTTCGGCATCCGCAAAAAAGGCCTTCGCTATTCTGCTTATGAAGTTCTTACCGGAAAAGCCAGAATTCAGGATGCTGTCATTCAGACAGAATTCCAGAATGTTTCAGTCGTTCCTGCAACTTCCGATTTGGCCGGTGCGGAAACGGAACTTGTCAATATGGAACAGCGTTTTAATCGCCTCAAAATGCAGGTGCTCACTATCAAGGATGATTATGATTTTATCTTTATCGACTGTCCTCCGGCACTTGGTCAGCTCACGCTCAACGGCATGACCGCCTGTGATGAAATCTTAATTCCTATGCTTGCTGAATATTACGCTCTCGAAGGTCTGACTCAGCTCGTCAATACCATGAAACTCGTCAGAGCGAATTATAACCCTTCTCTCGATATTCTCGGCATTGTCTTCACAATGTATGATAACCGCCTTAACGTCTCCAGACAAGTCGTTGAAGAAGTTGAAAAGTATTTTCCAGACAAAATTTTTCAGACCAAAATTCCCAGAAATGTCCGCCTTTCCGAAGCTCCCAGTTATGGAAAGCCTGTCATGTATTATGATAAGCACTCCAAAGGAACTCTCGCTTATGAATGCCTCGGAAAAGAACTGCTCGGCGAACAGCTTACCAGCATCATGAAACTGCGTCTGAATATCGCAAAGGATTGATGTGGATATGAATTTTACTGGTATCCTTGTCGGAATTATTTCTTTTTTGATTATCGGCCTTTTTCATCCCATTGTGATATGGGCGGAATATTATTTCTCCAAAAAAATATGGCCGCTCTTTGCAGTTGTCGGTCTGCTGTTCCTGATTCCTTCTCTGATAACACAAAATGCTTATCTCAGCTGTGCTTTTGCAGTGATTTCCGCCAGCTCCTTCTGGAGCATCAAGGAACTGTTTGAACAGGAACAGCGCGTTCTGAAAGGCTGGTTTCCCAAAAATCCGAAAAGAATATATTCAGCCTCAACCCCCAAAAAACATATAAATTCAGATTTATCCTAACATAAATCTGTTACAGAAAGTGATGTGATGTTATGGCAAAAGGCGGTCTCGGCGGCGGCTTAGGCTCTCTCTTTGAAGATAATGCCGCCGAAATCCAGACAAAAAAATCTGTCCGGTTATCAGAAATCGAACCCAATCGCAATCAGCCCCGTAAGGTCTTTGATGAATCTGCTATTTCTTCCCTTGCAGATTCTATCCGCGAACACGGAATCTTACAGCCCATTCTCGTCCGTCCTCTCCCTCTCGGCAATTATCAGATTGTCGCCGGCGAACGCAGATGGCGCGCCGCCAGAATGCTCGGCCTTGATGAAGTCCCTGTCGTCATCCGCGAATTGTCCGATGTCGAAACCGCACAAATCGCCCTTATCGAAAATATTCAGCGTGAAGACCTCAATCCGCTTGAAGAAGCTAAGGCCTTTCAGCGATTACAGGATGATTTCGGCATGAAACAGGAGGACATCGCCAAGATAGTCGGCTGTTCAAGAAGTTCTGTCACAAATATTCTGCGTCTGCTTAACCTTCCCGAAGAAATTCAGGCGATGCTCGTCAGAGAAGAAATTACTTTCGGACATGCTAAGGCTCTGTGCAGTTTCAGAGATGAAAAAGCGATGATTCAGACTGCACGAAAAGCCGCGCAAGGTCTGCTGACTGTCCGGCAAATTGAGAAATTAGCCTCCGAATCGGATTCCAAAGACCTTGACGAAATTCCGGTTTCTAAATCCGTTTCTTATTTCGGCGAAATCGAACATGCACTGCATAACCGGCTCGGCAGAAAAGTCAAAGTGCAGTTCAAAAAGAATAAAGGCACACTCACTCTTGAATTCTATGATGAGGAAGATTTGAAACTTCTCGCCGAACTCCTCTCCCCCGATGACGAAAATGATACACCCTTTGCAGGCAGTTATGAATATCCGGATGAGTACAAGGAAACTTATGATTAATTCGTTAATGTTCCACGTGGAACATTTTCACAGAAAGGTTTCACATCATGGAAGATGTCTTTTATCTCTGCCCTGAAAAAATCACCATTCCGCAGATAAAACAAGTTTTTCAGAACAGCAGTTCGGATACTATTGTTTCAGATGAAGAACATCTGCAAATTATCTGGAAAGAATCAGAAAAATTACAGTTTATTGAATTCTATCTCTTTCCCGATTATATAAATACTGTCGATGAGGATGAAACAGAACTCATGCTGGATACTATCCGGAAAAATCATATCAGGACGGTTATCGGCATTCTGCATCATACAAGACATATTCCAATCGTACTGAAATATACTGCCCTGCTCATGCAGGAATTCGGCGGTGTGCTCGGTACGGATAATGCCGGCTTTTCCCCTTATTTTTCCCTTGCTGAACTCCGGCAGTTTCAGCATCAGGATTCACCAGATTTATTTTAAAATGTTCCACGTGGAACATTTTCACAGAAAGGAATTTTTTATTATGTTAGATATGAAATTTTTAAGAACCAATCCCGATATTGTTAAGGAAAATATCAAGAAAAAATTTCAGGACGAAAAATTACCCCTCGTTGACGAAGTTATCGAACTCGACAAGCAGTTCCGTAATGCCAAGCAGAAAGGCGATGAACTCCGCGCTCAGGTCAAAAAGAAAAGCAAAGC
>JAFUWP010000102.1 GCA_017483405.1 Oscillospiraceae bacterium
CTTGCCGATGCCACAGCAGGCGGTGATGATTTTATTCGCGCCGTGCATACTTTCATGGAATTCATAGCCGGCCAGTTTCGTGATAACCGGATTTTCCTGCACGTTCTGGATGTCTTTGAGTTCTGAGGGCATTGCCCCGATGATACCAATAATTTTCATAGATTTCAATCTCCTGTCTGATTTTATTATGATATTATGATAGCACAAAATCAGAATTTTGTCAATGCATACTAATCATATTCTTCTGATAAGAATTTGAAATCATCAGTTTTCTGAATCCACGGGAGTATCTCCTGAATTTTCTGCTCCAGAATCCAGACGGAAAAGCCGAACAATTCGTTTTTGAACTCGTTTCGTGTACATCTGAGCATCATGGAAAATGTTTCGCTATCGAACTCGATACGATTTTCAAAGGGATAAGCTCCGGCATCATCCTCAACAGTTACTTTTTGAGCGATACGAGGATGATTTTTCTGATAATATTCCTTAATTTCCTGCATTTCTTCGGGTGTACCCGTCCGGACGGCAATATCCGCAGACTGTCCGTCAAAGAAATATTCAATAAAGATACGGGAAAATTCCTGATGTAAGCTCATTATCTTATCCGCGATTTCCTGCGCTTCATACTTAGAAAACTGATAGATAATTTCTTTAGCAGATTCATCATCCGGAAAACGGATATAGACAAGACGGGTGCTGTTTCCATCGGCAACTTCAACATATTCGAGGATACCGCTGTCACTGTAACCGGCAGTTAATTTCTGTTCAGGATTTTCTTCCGGAATGGAATAGACTCTGATTTCATTCTGATAAACAGGGTCAGTATATCTGAACGTCTGACCGCCGTCAGGATACAGAACAAGACAATCTGCATCTGTTTCGGGAAGTTCGCAGTACGGATATTTTCCTTTCTGATACTGCAACGGAATTTGATAAATCTCTGCCATGATTACCACTCTCTTTCTCGGAGTGCTGTTTCAGCATCCAGCGGAATTCCAAAATAATTCAGAATCTGCATCACATCCACAGCGATATTGTCACGGGCGATGCTTTCGAGTTCACTGTCATGCGCCTCGAATTCTTCTTCGAGTTCATTGACGGCGATTGTCATGCTGTCGAATTTTTCCTGAATCTGTTCCGTATCGGTGATGCCCGTTTCCAGAAAGGCAATCACTTTCCGGATTTCATCCCTGATTTTATCCACCAGAAAATCCGGATAATAGTCATCAGAATACATTTCTTTCAGAAGCGGATATTCTGCATCAAATTTTCTCATGATAATTCCTCCCTATATCTCTGTATTTTTTCATCTAAATATCTGTAGAGCAGTTTCCAAATATCGAAATCTGTATTCAGATACAGCTGATTTTCAAGTTTCTGAATTTCTTCTGTATCATCATCGGAAATCCGGCGGATATGCTCCAGAATTTCGGCATCCCGATTATCGCCGACTGCCCGAAATGCCTGAATGACCTGTTCGGCATACTGTCCGATAGAATTTTCCAGAAATCCGAAAATACCTTCCATCGCAAGTTCTGTATCGAAAGCAATCAGGAACGCGGCATTCTGAACGAATTCCGGACAGGCAAGCCAATTCTGATAATCATACGCAAACAATTCGAGAGCGAGTTTTTTACAGAGGGATTCCCCTGTAAATTCTTCCGGATGAAATTCCGAACCGTCAAGCCATTTCATCGCTCAATCCCACCAGAAATACCATACTTCCGACTGACGGAGCACTTCTTTCAGCAGAGGCAGAGGCAAGCCCTGTTCGATAGTATCCTGA
>JAFUWP010000103.1 GCA_017483405.1 Oscillospiraceae bacterium
ATACAGGAGAAAATTATGTTTATGCAGTATAAAAAGCAGATACTCTGCTGTCTTGCGTTTCTGACTGCCGGTATCGGTGCAGTATGGCTGTTGCTTTCTCAGCTGACACTGCATCAGAAACTGGCACTCGGACTTGTGAAACCGGATGTCATTTCAGTTTCGATGCCTCTGCCGGAAAATATGACAGATGCCGGAACGACTTTTGAAAGACTAACATCCGGATTTGAAAAGCAATATCCGTCATTCGGCATTGCACTGAAACTCTATGCTGACAGTTCCGAAATTCCGGAAGATTCTGATATGTATCTGGATTATCAGAATCCGGAGTTTCAGTCTGCCGATATATCTGAAATTTATCGGGAACTGGATATGCAGGAATATATCACGGATTTTTCGGGGAGTGCTTCTGCCGTGCCGTTATCGTTCAGTGTTCCGGTGATATATTACGATATGGCGGATATGAATCTGTTTCAGCAGCTGGCCGGAAAGGACAGCATCGAACTCACGAATCTGCCGGAAACCACATTCCGCGGAGCGGTGAGTGAAGAATATTTTCAGAAATTTCTTGAAAATCCGGAATGTCCTGTATTTGATACTTCTTTCCGGATGTATCAGGCGGAACAGAATCCGGCCTCATCGGGAAGGATTCATCTTCTTCCGGTGACGGAAAACGGAAGTTATCAGAAAGTCTTTCATAATCTCTGCAAAATCAGTTCGCAGAGCGAGAAGAATAAACAATATATCGCCATGCTCTGGATTGAATATCTTCTTTCGGAAGAAGCCCAGACGATTCTGTTCGCGGAGCATTACGGAGATTTGCCTCTGCACGAATCGGCATTTGATACGGCCGTGCATCAGCATCAGGAATACCGGATTCTGGAGGATGTCAAATCTGAACCCATCACGGAGGAAACCAGCGATGAATAATATTTTGAAAATTCTGATTCCGGTGCTGTTCTGCGCGGTATGCTGTGCTGTGCCGTTAGGAATCTGGATGAAGGCATCCGGCGCGGAAGGCTTGCAGAAAGTGGCCTATACTCCCGATGAAGATGCTGTAGTTGTACCGGAAGTATTATATCTTCCCGAAGAAGATGCCGTTTCTCAGCTGACTGCGCTCGGCCTTCGCGTTATCGAAAAAGAAAAAATTCATCATGCCGTGATTCCGGAAAATCAGATTCTCACGCAGTCGCCCTCTGCCGGAACGGTTCTGAAACAGGGCGATACCGTCACGCTGACCGTGAGTGACGGCTGGTCGGATTACGTGCCGAATCTGCTCGATATGCCGAAGGAAAAAGCAGAGGAAAAATTAACTTCTCTGGGATTTACAGTAAGCTATCAGGAGCGCGCCAGTGAGACAGTCGCGCCTGATGCCGTCATGGAACAGAGCGTTCCGGCGGATACCAGACTGACACTCGGCAGTGAAATCATCCTGACGATTTCGACAGGGCGCGAAAATACCGATGCAACTATTTATGAGAAAGTCGGAAACTATATCGGCATGGATTTTGAAGAAGCCAAAGCCCAGTTATCAGAGATATATCTCTACGCATTGCAGGCCGATACCGTTTATGACCCTGATATTCCGAACGGAACGATTATTTCTCAGGATATTCCGGCAGGTTCGGCCGTTCCGCAGGGGACGAGCATTCAGATGCGCATCAGTCTGGGACAGGTGACTGTTCATGTGCCGGACTGTACCGGACAGACGGTTTCCGGCGCGCGGAAACTTCTGGAAGATGCCGGACTGGTCTGCATGGTGATTTATACAGCATCGGGGGACTATCCGCTTGATTATGTCATGTCGCAGGATACCCCTCCGGATTTGTCCGTAGCAAAGGGCAGTCGGGTCTGGCTGACGGCGAGTGTCGGTTCATCGAGCTATGTCATCAGCACGGGCGGATGGTCAGGCAATCCCCTGCCTTCGTTCAATACATCATCGGAAACGGAATCCCTTCCGGAAGAAGAACTTGCTGATTTGTTCGATACCGCGCCGGAAATCATCGACCCTGAAGAACCCGTTCCGGAAGAAGGCATTCCGCCGGAATTCGTTCCGGAACTCCCGACTGATGAACCCCTGACCGAAACTTTTCCGGAAACTTCGGAAACTGACTTTCCGGCGACAAATCCGGAATATGCCGAAGCCCCCGAAACTGCACCTTTTTAATTTTTGAAATTTTTCTGATTTTTTATGATATTTATGAAATCTGCACAAAGAAAAAGAGAAATCTTTGTGCAGATTTTTCCCATAAATTTGATAAGACATAAACGTACTATAAGCAGACCGGTAAAAATTCCGGTCATCGAAAAGGAGGAACATGCTGCACTATGACAGATTCACAATTTGATGCGGCTGTCGAAAGAATCCGGAACGGCGACAAAAACGCTCTGAAATTAATTTACGATGCGTACGGCGATAAGATTTACAGACTGTTTTTGAGCAAACTGCATAATCATCAGGACGCTGAGGATTTGACATCGGATTTCTTTCTGAAACTCTGGGAATGTGCATCGACCTATCAGGCCGGAAACGGTCACAGATGCTGGATGAATACCATCGCCAGAAATATGGCTGTTGATTATTTCCGCAAATCGGGAAGGGAAATCCCTGCCGAAGATGTCGAAATCATCAATACGGATGCTTTCACAGAACATACGACAGCAGAAGACACAACTATCAATAAAATGCATACATCACATTTGTTATCATCGCTATCGGATGAAGAACAGGAGATTGTGCAGATGCATATTGCAGCAGAGCTGACTTTTCGGGAAATTGCCGTCATACTGAAACGACCTCTCGGCACAGTCGCGTGGAAATATCGGACTGCTATCGGAAAATTACAGAAACTGGCAAAGGAGGGAGAACTGGTATGACTAAAAAAGAAATCGAGGAGAGATTACAGAAGGAAATGCACCAGAATATCCCCGATAAAGATGCTCTGTGGCAGAAAATTGAAACCCGTCTGCCGGAACAGCCCGTTTCCCAGCCGGTCAGAAGAACTATCAGAATGACATCCGGAAGCCGGTTCATGACCATCGCGGCATGTTTCCTGCTGGTTATCGCCGGAATGCGGTTTTTCAGCACGGTGAGAAACCTGAATCAGCCGAATGAAACGACTGCTGAATATTCCGCCGCGCCTGCTGATGAAGCCGATAAC
>JAFUWP010000104.1 GCA_017483405.1 Oscillospiraceae bacterium
ATGATGAGCGCGCCGAAGGGTCTGACTGCCGCATCCGGTATCGATGCTATGACTCACGCTCTCGAAGCTTATGCCTCTGTTATGGCTACTGACTATACCGATGGTATCGCTATCAGAGCAATGCAGTTAATTTTTGAATATCTGCCGAGAGCTTACAAAGACGGTAACGATGTCATTGCCCGTGAAAAGATGGCAACTGCCTCTACAATGGCTGGTATGGCTTTTGCCAATGCCTTCCTCGGTGTATGCCACTCTATGGCGCATAAGCTGGGTGCATATCATCATCTGCCGCACGGTATCGCAAACGCTCTGCTGATTACAGATGTAATGCGTTTCAATGCCGCTGAAAAGCCTGCTAAGATGGGCACATTCTCTCAGTATCAGTATCCGCATACCCTCGCACGTTACTGCGAATGCGCACGTGCCTGCGGTGTCACCGGTGACAGCGATGAAGAAGTATTTGAAAAGTTCATCGCAAAACTGGAAGAACTCAAGGACGCTATCGGCGTAAAGCATTCTATCAAGGAATACGGCGTTGATGAAAAAGACTTCTTCGACCGTCTCGACCAGATGTCCGAAGATGCTTTCGATGACCAGTGCACCGGCGCAAATCCGCGCTATCCGCTGATTTCTGAAATCAAGGAAATCTACACTAAGAACTACTACGGCAAGGACGGCAAGAAAGACTAATCAGATAAATTTTAACGGCATCCGGAGAGTTTTCTCCGGTATGCCTTAGAATTGAGGTTCATTATGGCAAATCAATTTGAACTGTTCCGGATGCCGGAGAAACTCTATTTCAAAAAGGGTTCTCTGCCGATTGCACTCCGCGAACTCAAAGAAATTTATAATATCAAAAAAGTATTGATTCTGACTGCTGATTTACGGCATCAGGAAACTGTATTACAGCAGGTGACTGACAGACTGCATGAATTACAGATTAATTATGCTGTTTCGGAACTGGATGCTGTTATCACCGATGCGCCGGAATGTGTTCTTGCTTATGGGGATTCTGTTCTTGAAACTGCCGCCGGAATTGTGGACAGTCTGCCGAAAAAGCCGTATTATATCACCATCCCGTCATATCTGGGAACAACTGCTCATGTTCTGCCCCTGCCGGACGGAAATTTTCCGGATATGACAATTGCAGATACAGATATGATGCTGGAAAATACAAATGTAATTAAAATGGCATTATCCCGCGCACTGGATGCACTCGCTTCTGAAAACGCTACAGAATATTCTGACGGTATGGCTGTCAGAGCCGTACAGATGCTCCTGCATTATCCGGAGCGTTCGCCGGAACAGCTCGCCGAAGCCGGTACGATGGCAGGCATTGCCTTTGCCAATGCCCATGCTGAACCGAATCAGCACACCGGACAGGAATCTGTTTGCGCTGAAAAACTTGGCATGGAAACAGAACGGCTTCTGAAATCGCTGGAAGCAATTGCTTTTAATTTTTAAATTTTCTGAAAGGAGGATTTTTTCATGGAAATCCTTGAAAAACGTCCGAAAAAAGTTATCTACCGTGACGGCGATTACGCTGTCAAGAGCTTCGATGCTGACTACTCCATCTCTGATGTCCTGAACGAAGCACTCAATCAGGCAAGAGTCGGAGAAACCGGCCTCCCGATTCCGAAGCTTGTCGAAGTCCGCAAAAAAGACGGCAAGTGGGAAATCGTCATGGAATACATCGAAGGCAAGACCATGAAACAGCTGATTACAGAACATCCCGAAAAGGAAGACGAAATTCTGAATCAGTTTGTTGACATTCAGCTCGGCATTCATGCGACAACTGCTCCGGCCGCGCTCAACAAGCTCAAAGACAAGATGAACAGAAAGATTTCTGAAACCCATCTGGATGCTACCACACGTTATGAACTGCATGTCCGTCTTGACAGTATGCCGAAGCATAACAAAGTATGCCACGGCGATTTGGGTCTTGGTGACGTGATTATCACCAATGACGGAAAATATTATATCATCGACTGGGCACATGCCACACAGGGCAATGCCTCTGCCGATGCCGCAAGAACTTTCCTAAAATTCAGCCTGACTTACGGCGCAGAACGTGCTGACAAGTATCTGAATCTGTTCTGCAAAAAGAGCGATACTGCAAAACAGTATGTACAGAGATGGCTTCCTATCGTAGCCGCATCCCAGTCCGTAAAGGGTCACGAAGAAGAACGCGACCTTCTGCTCAAGTGGGTTGACGTTGTAGAATACGAGTAATCTGCAAATCATAAAAAATGCCTCCTGAATATCAGGAGGCGTTTTTTTATTCTCCGGATGAAATTCCGAAAAAGGTTTCTGTATTTTCTTTTGCATGACGGATAAGCTCCGTTTCCGGCACATGCATGTATTCCGCGAGGGTCTGCGCAACATAGCGGATATTCTGCGGAAAATTGATTCTCCCGATGCCCTGTACATTTCGGGGCGCAAGATAGGGGGCATCCGTTTCGAGCATCACTCTGTCCAGAGGCAGAACCGAAACGGCCTCTCTCAGCGCATCTGCACGGCGTTCGTCACAAATCCAGCCCGTGATGCCGATAGAAAATCCCATTTTCAGATACGTTTCCAGCGTGGCTTTATCTCCTGTAAAACAATGCACAACGGCATGTTTGCAGATTTCCGGATGCTGTTTAAACACGCTGATGAATTCCTTCGATGCATCGCGTTCATGCAGAAACATCGGCTTTTCCATGCGTTCCGCAATTTCGATATGCTTTTCCAGACAGCGAATCTGATTTTCGCGTTCGGAAAACATTCTGTCGAAGTCAAGTCCGCATTCCCCGACAGCCAGAATTTTATAATTCTCTGCGAGAATTTCCTCAATCCGGTCGAAGTCTTCTTTTC
>JAFUWP010000105.1 GCA_017483405.1 Oscillospiraceae bacterium
ACAGCAACATCCGGCCAATATCTCCGCGGAAAGTCTTTCATTCAGATGTTCTCCTTTTATATTGCAAAATAAAATGCAAGCAAGCCGACAAGGATGACTGCGGAGATACACAGCCCCACCAGATAAGGCAGAGTCAGCTTGGCTTTCTGTTCCGGAAACCAGAATACTTCCGGATTCACTGCACTGTAACAAATCGGATACTCTGTTTCTTTTTCCCATTTGAAATTCTGCGTAAATATCCGACTGACAGATTCTTTCTCGCCGCTGTCTGTTTCGTAGCACATCACGGGCGCATAGAAAGAATAATCATTATGATTAAAGCCTTTGTGTTCTTCAGAATAATAAATTTTCATGACCTGCGGCTGATAGTCTTTCAGAACAGCTGTTGTCTGTACGGAACGGCTTGTAATATGATTCAGCCGGATAATCTGTATCGCATTCCAGCAAATCAGCATACTATTGGCAAGAAACATCGGTGTAAATCCTGAATCTGCAATCGCTGTCATCAGTATCACCACCGTACAGATAATCAGTGCTTTCATATCCGTCAGCGTATACACCGGCAGTATTCCCTGAGATTCCGTGAGTATGAGACGCACACCCCATATCTGCGCGGCCAGCATCAGGGCACAGAAAAAGAATGCAGTCATTTTCCTGATTCACTCCTGAAATTAAATTATTCCAGAATCACGCCTTCTTCGGATTCTGTCAGTTCGCCGAGGATATAGGCATCTTCGCCGGCAGATTTCAGGATTTCGACAGCCTTGTCAGCATCTTCCTGTGCTACGGAAAGAATCATACCCACGCCCATGTTGAATGTATTAAATATATCACGTTCCGGAATATGGCCTGTCCTTGCGATTAATTCAAAAATCGGCAGAATCTGGACATTAGATTTCTTAATATGTGCAGAAATGCCCTTCGGCAGAGAACGCGGAATATTTTCATAGAATCCGCCGCCGGTGATATGCGAAACAGACTTG
This sequence comes from Oscillospiraceae bacterium, assembly GCA_017483405.1. Lineage (GTDB taxonomy): Bacteria > Bacillota > Clostridia > Oscillospirales > Ruminococcaceae > UBA3855. The sequence goes on from JAFUWP010000105.1 coordinate 984, forward strand.
ACTGTCACGCTTTCCATCAGTTTCAGAACCGGCTTGACATAAATCTTCGTGGGAGTCAGCAGGGTTTCTCCGAGGGTTGCGCCCAGTTCATCGAAATGCATGGAGAGGTTGCTGGCATTCACATCAAACACTTTTCTGACAAGAGAAAAACCGTTTGAGTGTACACCGGAAGATTTCAGAGCGATAAGCACATCACCGGCTTTCTGAGATTCGATATTGACAATTTTCTTCTTATCAACAACGCCGACAGAAAATCCGGCCAAATCGTATTCATCCACGGGATAGAAACCAGGCATTTCGGCAGTTTCGCCGCCCACCAGCGCACAGCCTGCCTGCACACATCCGTCAGCCACGCCGGAAACAATCTGGGCTACCTTTTCGGGATAATTCTTTCCGACAGCGATGTAATCCAGAAAGAACTGCGGCTTTGCACCACAGCAGATAATATCATTCACGCACATAGCCACACAGTCAATTCCAACAGTATCGTGCTTATCCAGCAGAAATGCGATTTTCAGCTTTGTGCCGACACCGTCCGTTCCGGAGACAAATACCGGCTTTTCGATGCCTGTCAAATCCGGTTCAAACAGTCCGCCGAATCCGCCGATGCCTGACAGAACGCCGGTGATATTGGTTTTGGCAATATGTTCTTTCATCAGGCGAACAGCTTCGTAACCGGCTGTGACATCGACACCGGCTTTTTTATAACTTTCAGAAAAACTATTACTCATGATTTTTCTCCTATTTTATGTTTAAATTTATTCTTCGTCAGTCTGCAACAGCGCATCGGCGGAAATCCGCGTTTCTGCGGATTTCCTCACGATGCAGAATATTATTCCTTTCCGTTCCAGCAGTACGTACACAGCTCACATTCCGGCCGGCCGATTGCCCGAATTGTACCGGATAAGGACTGAAATTCGAGAGAAGTCAGTTTCAGCCGGCGGCAGATTTCATCACGGAGTCTGCGGCCGCGTTCGGTTTCGGAATCACTGTATTCATCAAGATGGTTCATACCTTCTGCGCCTTCAAAGGAATCAATCACCTGACGGGCGATTAATTCCATTTCGGAAGTACTTCTGGAAAAGTTCAGATATTTGCATCCGTACATGATAGGCGGACATGCCGAACGCATGTGAACTTCCTTCGCGCCGTTTTCGTAGAGGAATTCGACTGTTTCGCGCATCTGCGTGCCTCTGACGATACTGTCATCGACAAACAGCAGTTTCTTGCCTTCGATGAGTTCATGCACGGGGATGAGCTTCATCTTTGC
>JAFUWP010000106.1 GCA_017483405.1 Oscillospiraceae bacterium
ACGGCTGACAATTTTGAGGCCTGTTGTGCCGGCCTGACCGTCAATATAGACTTTTACGGACATGATTATTTGTCCTCCTTCTGTTGATTTTTAGGATTTTCGTCATCATCTTCATCGGGTTCGCGGGGACATTTCCAGAGACTGTAGGAACAGCAGGCAACCAGACACATCACCGCCCAGATAACGGACAATGCAAAACTATTGAACAGTTCACCAATGATGAACTCCCCGACAATCCAGATAATCACGCTCAGGAATGTCAGGGCTAAGATGAATTTCAGCTGACGCTTCTTCATGATTTCTGATAGCTGGATAATGCCTCACGCAGATGCTGTAACTGAATTTTCACGGCATCCGGAGAAGGTGCGCCGTAGGATTTGCGCTCTCTGACGCAGGTATCAAGACTGATTGCCTGATAGACATCCTCTGCAAACAGTTCGGTCATAGCCTGATAATCGGCAAGCGGAAGTGTTTCGAGGGTCAAATCCTTTTCGATGCATGTTGCAACCAGCGTACCGGTAATTTTATAGGCATCACGGAAGGGCATACCCTTCTTGACGAGATAATCAGCGCAGTCTGTTGCATTGATAAAGCCTTTTGCGGCGGCTTTTCTCATGTTATCTTTAAGGACGCGCATGGTTCTGAGCATCGGGATGAAAGTTTTCAGACAAAGTTCTGTATTGTCGATAGCATCGAAGATAGCTTCTTTATCTTCCTGCATATCTTTGTTATAAGCCAGCGGAAGGCCTTTCATCATAGAGAGCAGGGTTATCAAATCGCCGTTGACTCTGCCCGTCTTGCCTCGGATTAATTCCGTGACATCGGGATTTTTCTTCTGGGGCATGATGGAAGAACCTGTTGCATAAGCATCATCCAGCTCGATGAACTTGAATTCCCATGAGCACCAGAGAATAATTTCTTCTGAAAATCTGGATAAATGCGTCATCAGGAGTGATAATGCACAGCACAGCTCGATGCAGAAATCGCGGTCGGAAACACCATCGAGACTGTTTTCGACAGGCTGGCGAAATCCCAGCAAATCGGAAGTCTGCTGACGGTTGACTGCATAGGTTGTTCCGGCGAGCGCACCACTGCCGAGCGGACATTCATTCATTCTGTCGACAGCATCACAGATACGCTCATAATCTCTTTTGAGCATCTGCGCGTAAGCCAGTATATGATGTGCAAATGTAATCGGCTGGGCTCTCTGCAAATGGGTATACCCTGACATGATAGTTTCGGTATGCTGTTCAGCAATATCGCAGATAGTCTGCATGAGGTCAAGAATCAGTTTCTTGATATGTTCCATTTCATCACGCAGATACAGACGAATATCCAGAGCGACTTGGTCATTTCTGGAACGAGCTGTATGCAGACGTTTTCCGGTACTGCCGAGACGTTTGGTGAGTTCGGCTTCGACAAACATGTGAATATCCTCGGCATTGGGGTCGAATTCGAGTGTTCCCTCCTGCAAGTCTTGGAGAATGCCTTTCAGACCTGTGATGATGGCTTCACTTTCTGATTTTTCGATAATCCCGCAGTCGCCGAGCATGGTAGCATGTGCAATACTGCCTCTGATGTCCTGCGCGTACATTCTGGCATCGAATGCGATGGATGAATTAAATGCATTGACGGTTTCGTCAACTTCTTTTGAGAATCTTCCTGCCCAAAGTGCCATAAAATCTTTCCTCCGGTGTAAAATGCAAAGGCAGGAGATTTCAGAAAAAATCTCCATGCCATGCAGTGATAGTCATTTCAAGAATTCTGTACTTCCATATAAGCCGAAATCATATCTCTGACGGGGATTCCGTCAATGGTAGCATTTTCCCAGTCGCAGTTATTGAAATGTGCATCTTCGAGCGAACAGTTCTGGAATTCCGAGCCGCTGAGATTCATATTGGAGAATCTGGCATCCTGCATACCGGAATGCTTGATAGTACTGCCCAGCAGATTGACATCTGTAAAGACAGCACCCTGTAAATCGGCCGCCTGATAAGATGCATGTTTCATGCCTAAGTTACGGAACTGTGCGTTCTCCATAGCACATTCTTCAATCCGGCATTCATTGACATTGGATTTAGAAATAGCAATACAATAGAGATTACTGCTGTGAAAGACAGCGCAGTCCAAATCGACTTCATCGAACACCGCACCGCGCAGACTCTGCTGAACGGCCTGTATCGGCTTATTTTCGGAAGTTGTTTCCGCATCGGATGATGCGGAAACAGTTTCTTCTGCTGTAGATTCCGGAAGAACGGTTTCTTCCGGACGGGTGTTTTCGGTATCTGTCATATATATAACACCTCAAATTTCATACATCTGAATCAAATCAAAATCAAATAAAAACAAAGCAAAAATCAGAAATTACTTGTTTTCAGCATTTCTTTTCTGTTCGAGTTTAGCTCTTACCTTAATCGGCAGGCCGAACAGATTGATAAAGCCTGCGCTGTCCTTCTGGTCATATACTTCATCAGCATCGAAGGTAGCAACTTCTTCATCATAGAGAGTATAAGGAGAAGTCACTCCGGCATTGATGATATTACCCTTGTAGAGTTTCAGGCGAACATCACCAGTAACAGTTTTCTGGGTTTCGGTTACGAATGCGCTCATTGCTTCTCTGAGAGGAGTATACCACTGACCGTTATAGACAATATCAGCGAACTTGATGCCGAGATACT
>JAFUWP010000107.1 GCA_017483405.1 Oscillospiraceae bacterium
AAATAATCATCATAGGGGAAATCCCATGCAAACTTGACATCCGGATTCGCATGAGCCACGCTGGCACGTTCCGGAAATCCCTCATCTAAGGGATAATAGCAGTACATCAGGCTGATGCTCCGGTGAGGTCTGCCCAGCGTATGCAGAATATAATCCTGATTGACATATTCACCACGTTCGCTTCCGTCTCCGAGGTCAACAGCGCACTGCGCCTGACCTATATGCAATTCATATATTTTTTCCATACAATCACATTCCTTATCTGTTATTTTCAAGAAAATCATCATTCTCAATTAGTAATATTATACAGGATTTCACTGGAACTTGTCAATAGTTTTCTGAAATATTTTTCACCACATGAATTCCTGTTCCGGTGCTTTTCTCATGAAGATTTCCGGCTGAGTATCCTGTTTTTTCTGTTCGGGCTTCTGTCTGGATGCTTCATAGTTCTGCATTAATTCATAGCAATACTGATAAAAATCAAACACATCCGCGAGCGTTTTCTGCACTTCGGATGTCAGCGCATCACTGCAAAGCAGTTTCCTGTCCGTGATGCTTCTTTCCGCGACAAGGCTTTTCTTCTTGAAATACGGCAGAAGTTTCTGATTCTCACAAGGCTTCGGACGTTTATATTCTTCGCCTGTCAGGGGAATCTGTTTCTTTTCGAGTTCCGAAATCAGATTCAGAAATTCTTCCGGCGCACCGGCAATCCGATTCCGAAAAAATTCCATAAACCGCGGTTCAGGACTCGCAATCCGGAAACCGAACTTCGCCCCTTCCGGCGAAATCTCGAAAAATAAAGTCGGTGTCTGATTCCAGTAAACTGCCTCATGACGGATATAAATCCAGAACGTATCCCGATAATGCAGATACGGCGGAAAATTCACATCCCGATAAATCCGCGCCGTTTTCTGCATCATCTGATATTCCTGATAAGGCTGATATAATTCCTCGCTCATGGCTTTCAGAGGCTCATACACCGCCTTCAGATAGATTTCTTTATGATTCTCGAACCATTCTTTTTCGTTATGACTGCGGATTCCGGCAAGGAATTCCAGCATTTCTTCTGTAATATATCTCATGCACAATTCTCCTTTTTCTCTGTATTATGCTTATTATAGCATGAAACTGCTGAATCTTCAATCTCCGTTTTTTCAAAAAGAAGGCTCAGATTTATGTATTTTTTGTGAATTACACCAAAAACTGTTACAATTCATTGACACCATTCTCGATTTATAGTATAATAATCTTGAAATTTCACGAACCGTAAATAAAGCTAAATTGGAGGTTTTTTATGAATACATTAACTGGTGCTCGACTTCTGGGAATGCTGACCGCCGGAGCAGCTTCCTGTGTACTCATTTCCGGCGCGCTGACTGCATCCGCAGCAGAATATCACCGTCCTTCTGATTATATCTTCTATGATAATAACGGCAATGCTTACTGCAAAGAAAATAATCAGATTAAAACAGGCAAATTCAGCCTCGAACCGAATTATCTTCTCGGTGATACTGATGCCAATGGTACAGTAGACGGCATGGATGCAAAAGAAATTTTACATGCATCCGCATTCGCCGGCATCGGTGACGAACTCGACAGCGAATCTTATGCCCTGCTGTTCGCCGATATTGATGGCAATGGTCAGGTTAATTCTATAGATGCATCCCGTATTCTCTCTTACATCGCCAACGAAGGCGCAAAACAGAACCCTAAACCGCTCGGATTTAATTATTATTATGCTGATGAAAACGGCTTTTTCCAGAAAGGCCTTATCAAAGATTCCAAAACCGGCGAAACGTATTATGCTGATGATAATTATCATCTGGTTTCCGGCTGGAAGACTATCAATAATACCACTTATTATTTCGATAATGAATGCACCATGGCAACCGGTGTGACCGAAATTGACGGCAATCGCTACTACTTCGATGAAAACGGTATCTATCAGACAGGACTTGTCACCGCATCGAATGGCAATACCTATTATCTGAACAATGACGGCATCATGCAGTACGGTCAGCAGACTGTCAACGGCAAGGAATATTATTTCTCTACCGAAACCGGCGCGATGACGGTTTCCGTTACCGCTGGCTGGACTGTCAAGGACGGCAAGACTTATTA
>JAFUWP010000108.1 GCA_017483405.1 Oscillospiraceae bacterium
AAGTTATCGTTCGTCAGATGCTCCGCAAAGTCCGCATCGAAGAAACCGGCAGCGGCAATGATATTCCTAATACAGAATATCTGCTCCCTGGTACGCTCGTAGAGCGCAAGCATGTGGATGCTATCAATGAAAAGATTCAGGAATTAATTGATGCCGGTCAGACAGATTTGGAATTTGTTACGACATCTCCTGTATTGCAGGGTATCACAAAGGCGGCATCCAGCTCTGACAGCTTCCTGTCCGCGGCATCCTTCCAAGAAACGACAAAGGCTCTGACGGATGCGGCTATCCGCGGAAAGATTGACTATCTGGAAGGCCTGAAGGAAAATGTTATCATCGGCAAGCTCATTCCTGCCGGAACTGGTATGGATATTTACAATAATGTCCAGCTCGTCCGCACCGGTAAGGCATCGGCTGAATCCTCCGCAGAACACAGCGGTGCTATGCCCTCCATGATTTAACTTTTCTGAACAGAATACAAGCGGCATGTTCCGGAAACATGCCGCTTTTTCTTGACAGAATCTGAAATCTGTGCTATAATAAATTTAGTATTTCTATCAGAAAAGAGGATAAACAGCAATGCAGAATCTAATTGAAGAATCTATCGTCAAGAAATTCAATAAGGCTATCTGGCTGAAATTCCTGAAAGGCATCAAAGAATATGACATGATTCAGGAAGGCGATAAAATTGCCGTCTGTATTTCCGGCGGCAAGGATTCTATGCTGATGGCACTTTGTATGAAGCGTCTGCAAAAATATAGTAAATATCCGTTTGAGGTTGTCTATATCGTCATGAATCCAGGGTATAATCAGGAAAATCAGGAGCAGATTGTCCGGAATGCCGAATTGCTGGACATTCCGATTCAGACATTCGATGCACGTATTTTCGATTATGTTGTGAATATCGACCGGAATCCGTGTTATCTGTGTGCGCGGATGCGCCGCGGCAATCTCTACAAAACGGCGCAGGACTTAGGATGCAATAAAATCGCGCTGGGACATCATTTTGATGATGTGATTGAAACTATCCTGATGGGTATGCTCTACGGTTCGCAGATTCAGACCATGATGCCGAAAATCCACAGCGAAAACTTCGAGGGAATGCAGCTCATCCGGCCGATGTATCTGGTTCGGGAAGAAGATATTATCGCGTGGAAAGACTATCATAATTTAAAATTCTTACAGTGTGCCTGCCGGTTTACGGAAGAATACGAAAAAGATGAAAACGGAAGCGGTACTTCCAAGCGTCAGGAAGTTAAGGAACTTCTCGCACAGCTCCGGAAAATCAGCCCTGCGATTGATAAAAATATCTTCCGGAGCGTGGAAAATGTCAATCTGAAAACTTTAATCTCTTATCATATCGGAGATGAATATCATCATTTTCTGGATGATTTCGACCAGAATATCACCAATCACGGAACGAAATCCGGCGAAGGCAGAAAGGAGAAAAAATCATGCTGAATCAATTTTCAAGAACGGAGCTTTTATTCGGCAGTGAGGCTATGGAACATCTGAAACAAAAACGTGTTGCCGTATTCGGCATCGGCGGAGTCGGCGGATATGCTGTCGAAGCCCTCGCCCGAAGCGGTATCGGCGCGCTTGACCTCATTGATGATGACAAAATCTGCCTCACGAATCTGAACCGTCAGATTTTCGCCCTCCGGACCACTGTCGGAAAGTATAAGACCGATGT
>JAFUWP010000109.1 GCA_017483405.1 Oscillospiraceae bacterium
ACTTCCATCATACCGCAGTTGAACAGCCCGACAAGCATTACTGTTACGGAAGATGATGACTGCAATACAATTGTGATGAACGTCCCCAGAAACAGACTGAGCCATGTATTGGAAGTCAATTTTTTCAAAGCCTGTTCGAGCTTGCCTCCTGCCATCTTTTCCAGACCGGAGGACATGACATTCATACCATACAGGAAGAACGCCAGCCCGCCGATGACCATAATCACCGCTAGTACAACATCTTTCACACTCATACTAACAACCGCCTTTCAAGTGGTTTCTCATTATCCTTATCATAAGCAAGAAAGCTTAAAATAAGCTTGATTTTTCTGAATTTTCACATGTTTTTCAGACCATTTTCATCATAGCAGAGAAATATAAAATGCACTAGTATGATTCTGTTAAATCTATGTAAAATCCTGCCCAATTTTTATAAAAAAATACTCCCGAATCATTTCGGGAGTATTTTTTTATTCATATTTCAATACAGAACGTGCGTTCTGTATGCTTCTGAGCCGCAATCGGGACAGTATTTTGTTCGGTTAATTCCAAATTCATGGGATTCCCAGCGTTTTCCGCATTTTTTGCAGGTGAGAATATAAATATCCGGCGGAGGACCATAAACTTCTGCTCCGAAATCCAGTTCAGGATAGAAAGGCATTTCTTGCGTTTTTGTTCCGCAGTAAACACAATACTGCTCTCCTTGCGTGAAGTGTTTTCCGCAGTTGAGACATTTTGTTGCTTTTTTCATCAGGAAATTTCCTCTGTCGGGAAACCGTTCTTTTCAGCCCATGTCAGAATGGCCGAACCTGCCGGCGCATGAATCGTACACTGATTTTCGGCATCTTCCAAACCCCAGCTGTTGTATTCCAGATTCGGATTTAAAATATATAAATCCTCAACAGAACAGCCGGTCAGCATTTCTTCCTGCGTATCGGTGACACTCGCCGGAATCGTCAGTTCCGTCAGCGAAACGCAGTTCGAGAACGCGCCGCGCCCGATAAAGGTGACATTCTCCGGAATGTTTACCGAAGTCAAACTTTCACAGTCCGCAAAGGCCTGCTCACTGATGGTCGTGACAGTCTCCGGCAGGGTGATGCTCGTCACATCCCATGCGGCTTCAAACGCATAGTGCCCGATTTCTGTCACCGGATAGCTCCCGATATGCGATGTCACAATAATTTCCGTATCCGAACCGCTGAAATCCGTGATAACTGCTCCGGCTTCAAAAATTTCATAGCTCAGTACATCCAGAGATGTTGCCCCTGCATCAATATCTACAGAATCCGGAATGATGGTTTCTTCCGGTGTTTCCGTTGTCGGGAAAATATAGATAGTATTGCTGTCAGGGTCATAAGATGCATTTTCAGGGAGTTCCGTTGTTTCCGGAACGGCTTCGGCATCTTCTTCCTGCGGAATCGACTGGACAGTGCATCCGCTAAACAGCATCAGCATCAATGCACATAATACAGTTAATTTTTTCATGCTTTTTTACCTCTCTGCTTTGCTCTGAGAGCGTTATCAAGAATTCTCTTGCGGATTCTCAGGCTCTTGGGGGTTACTTCGAGGAGTTCATCATCTGCGAGGAATTCAAGACAGTCTTCCAGACTCATGATTCTCGGCGGCACAAGGCGGAGGGCATCATCACTGCCGCTTGCACGGGTATTGGTCAGATGCTTTCTCTTGCAGACGTTGACAACTAAATCTTCCGCCTTCGGAGACATGCCGACAACCATGCCTTCATAAACCGGAACACCTGCGCCGATAAAGAGTGTTCCTCTTTCCTGTGCGTTATACAGTCCGTAAGTGACCGCTTCACCGGATTCATGACAAATCAGAGAGCCGACACTTCTTCTCGGAATATCGCCCTTGAACGGCACATAAGAATCAAATACACTGCTCATGATGCCTTCGCCTCGGGTATTCGTCAGGAATTCGCTCTTGTAGCCGAACAGGCCTCTTGACGGAATCAGGAATTCCAGACGGGTTCTTGTACCCTGCGGCTGCATGGTCTGGAGTTCGCCTTTTCTTGTACCCATTTTTTCCATAACCGTGCCGACACATTCTTCCGGAACATCAATGACAAGTCTTTCCTGCGGTTCGCAGAGCTTGCCGTTGATGGTTTTATATAATACTCTGGGAGTCGAAACGGAAAGTTCATAACCTTCACGGCGCATATTCTCAACTAAAATAGAAAGATGCATTTCGCCGCGTCCTGCTACGCTGAAAGAATCTGTATTATCAGTTTCGGTGACTCTCAGAGAAACATCTCTGAGCAGTTCTTTAAATAATCTTTCACGGAGCTGTCGGGATGTGACAAATTTACCCTCTCTGCCAGCAAACGGACTGTCATTGACGGAGAATGTCATTTCGACAGTCGGTTCACTGATGTGCGTGAACGGCAGAGCCTCCGGACGTTCCGGCGCACAGATGGTATCACCAATCGTAATATCTGCGATACCGCTCATGATAACAATATCACCAACCGTAGCCGTTTCGGTATTGGCCTGCGCTAATCCCTGCATCTGCGCCAGAGATACGACTTTCGCCTGATTCTTCTTTTCCGGAATGTTATCATTTACGACAACAATCGGCTGATTGACTTTGACAGTACCTCTCTGAATTCTGCCGACCGCGATTCTGCCGACATATTCGTTATAATCAATCGAAGATACCAGCATCTGGAAGGGTTCTTCCGGTTCGCCTTCCGGAGCGGGGATATAATTCAGAATCGTCTCGAACAGAGGAGTCAGGTCTTTGCCTTCGACATCCTTATCGAGGGAGGCTGTTCCGCTTCTGCCGGAACAGTACAGAATCGGGCTTTCGAGCTGTTTATCATCAGCATCAAGGTCTAACAGCAGAAGCTGTACTTCATCAGCGATTTCATCAAGACGGGCATCGGGACGGTCGATTTTATTCACCACGATGATGATTTTATGTCCCATTTCCAGAGCCCTCGATAATACAAATCTGGTTTGCGGCATAGGGCCTTCTGCGGCATCTACCAGCAGAACAACACCATCAGCCATAGAGAGCACACGTTCTACTTCGCCGCCGAAATCGGCATGTCCAGGGGTATCGATAATATTAATCTTAACCCCGTTATACTGAACGGCAGTATTCTTCGCTAAGATGGTGATACCTCTTTCGCGTTCGATGTCGTTGGAGTCCATGACACGTTCAGCAACTGCCTGATTTTCACGGAACACACCGCCCTGCTTGAGCATTTCATCCACCAGCGTTGTCTTGCCGTGGTCAACGTGGGCGATAATCGCAACATTTCTCAAATCTTCTCTAATCATAAATTCACGCCTCTTATTATAATATTTTTTAACTTTTACAGTATAGCATAAAATCAAAAAAATTGCAAGTTCTTCACGAAAAAATGACATTCTGACGAAGTATCAGGCTTTTTGCGATAAAATTTTGTGAGAATCACAACAGTATGTTTTTATTTATTGACAACAAAAAGATTTTGATAAATATATTTCGTTAATTTTAATATTTTTTAGTCACATCTAATTATTTTTCTAAAAAAATCTTTTTTATATGTTATGATAGAAAATATAACGTATCTGAAAGAAGGGATTATCTATGAAATTTGAACGTCTCCGCACTCTGCGGAAAGAATATCATCTTACACAGAAACAAGTGGCTGAATATCTCGGCTGTTCACAGCAAACATACAGCAGACTGGAAAACAGAAATATTGTGCTCCCAGCGCGGATTTTAATCGCACTGGCAGAATTTTATCACACAAATGCAGATTACATTGTCGGTCTGACGGACATCCGCCGGCCGTATTCGGATTTATGATATGCAGGTGTAAAATTTCTGAAAATCCCCTGAAACCTGTTGCATTTTTGTTTTTTATATGCTATAATATAAAATATCTGAAAAATTCAAACCACGATATGTTTCAAGAGAGGAGATTTTTTATTTATGTGTGGAATCGTTGGCTATGTCGGTCAGCGCGATGCTGCTGATGTTTTGATGGACGGTCTGTCCAGACTGGAGTACAGAGGTTATGATTCGGCAGGTATCGCCGTTTTTGAAAATGAAATCATCAAAGTTGCAAAATCCAAAGGCAGATTAGCCGATTTACAGGCCAAAATGCAGAAAGAAGGAAAGCCCTCCGGTCATGCCGGCATCGGTCATACCCGATGGGCGACTCACGGAGAACCCTCCGACCGGAATTCCCATCCTCACGGCGGCGGAAATGTTACCCTCGTGCATAACGGTATCATCGAGAATTATAAAAAACTGAAAGAATTTTTATTATCTCAGGGCAGAAAATTCGAGAGCGATACCGATACCGAAGTTATCGCCCAGCTTCTGGATTATTACTATGAGAAAAATCATGGAAATCCTGTTGAAGCTATCGTCAAGACCCTGAAAGAAGTAGAAGGTTCTTATGCACTCGGTATCGTGTTCGCGGATTTCCCTGACAGAGTATTCGCCATGAGAAAAGAAAGTCCGCTGATTGTCGGCATCGGCGAAGGGGAAAGCTTTATCGCATCCGATGTGACTGCTATCCTGCAATATACAAAGAATTACTATCTGCTCGAACCTGATGAAATTGCCGTTCTCAGCAGACAGGGCGCGAAGGTTTATGACCTGCATTATCAGAAAATCGAAAAGGAACTCAAAACGGCTGACTGGGATGTGAGCGCGGCTGAAAAAGGCGGCTATGAACATTATATGCTCAAAGAAATTCACGAACAGCCGGAATCTATCAAGAAGACCATCACTCCCAGAATCGAAGACGGTCTGCCGAATCTCGAAGAATGCGGCATCACTCCTGAAAGGCTGATGGAATTCAATAAAATTCACATTGTCGCCTGCGGTACTGCCATGCACGCCGGAATGGTCGGCAAATATGTGATTGAAAAACTCGCCAAAATTTCCGTGAATGTCGATATTGCTTCGGAATTCCGTTACAGAGAACCGCTTGTCGGTAAGGGCGATTTGGTGATTATCATCTCCCAGTCCGGCGAAACGGCGGATAGTCTGGCCGCTCTGAGACTTGCCAAAGACCTCGGCGCGAAAACGCTCGCTATCGTCAATGCAAAGGGCAGTTCCATCGCGAGAGAGGCGGATATGCTCATCTATACCCATGCAGGCCCTGAAATCGCGGTTGCTTCGACAAAGGCCTATATGGTACAGATTGCGGTGATGTATCTGTTCGCCTTCGAGCTGGCACTTGCCAATCAGAAAATTGATGAAACGGAATGCCGCCGCCTGACTGCTCTCTTACAGGGAACTCCTGATAAAATTACCGAAATTCTGGAGCATAAGGAAATGACTCAGTTAATCGCATCGGAACTCATCACCGCTGACAGCCTGTTATATATCGGCCGCGGTCTGGATTATGCGCTGAGTATGGAAGGTTCTCTGAAACTGAAAGAAATTTCTTATATCCACTCTGAATCTTATGCCGCCGGTGAACTCAAACACGGCACTATCTCCCTGATTACCGAAAATATGCCTGTCATCGCGGTAGCGACTCAGCAGAATCTGTTTGACAAGACTATCAGCAATATCAAGGAAGTCAAGGCAAGAGGTGCGCGCGTTGTTCTGGTCAGCCGTGAAAGCTATCAGCCGGAAAAGGATGTCGCAGATTTCAAGTTCGGCCTGCCTGCATACGAAGATTTGCTTATGCCGATGCTCGCAGTTGTACCGCTTCAGTTAATTGCTTATTATACCGCCGTGCTCAAGGGTACGGATGTCGATAAGCCCAGAAATCTTGCAAAATCCGTTACTGTAGAATAAGGACGCGAATTTTTATGAAAAAATTAATCTTTCTGCTGACTGCCGTCATGATGACGGCAGTTGTGCCATTATCCGTCAGTGCCGAAGAAACTCCCGAAGTTCCGGCCGAAGAACAGAATATCGAAGAAACGCAGGATACCCAGCCTGAAACCCGTCCCGAAGATATGTTCACCTATACCCTGAATGTCGCCGGACGCGCGCAGATTACAGATTTCACCGTATCGGACACCTATACCGGAGAAGTCGTGATTCCGTCCGTGCTCGATGGCTATGAAGTCGGTTATATCGATAATGCCGCATTCATGAACGCTAAGGGTGTGACAAGCATCACCATTCCGGCCACTGTCACCGATATGGGAAATTCTGTTTTCTTCGGATGTGAAAGCCTTGAAAAATTTATTGTCGAAGCCGGAAACCCTTATTTTTCCGTTGCGGATGACGGTGTTCTGCTGGCTGATAACAATCAGTTTTTAGTGGCCTATCCGGCCGCAAGGGCAGGGGAGAACTATACTATCCCCGATACTGTTGACGAAATCGCCCCAGGGTGTTTCGGATTTGCCCAGAATCTGAAAGAAATCACCATCCCTGCCAAAGTGCAGTATATTGATAAATGGGCATTCGCCTATTCCAAACTCGAAAAAGTCAATATTTCTTCCATGCAGATTGATGATTATGCCTTCGCATACTGTGATAACCTGCATGAAGTGATACTCAATCAGGGTGTGGAAACTATCTATGATGCGGCATTCAGTGTATGTCCGGCACTTGCGGAAATCACTCTGCCCGATACGCTTACTTATGTCGGTCAGTGCGCATTCTGCGGAACAGGCCTGACAAGTATCAACATCCCTTCGAGTGTCAGCGAAATTGATTACTGCGCATTCGGTTATGACAGCGATTTGAAAGCGGTCGGCGGTTTTGTCATCTACGGCGAAACAGGCTCAGAAGCTGAATATTATGCTACTGCTGTCGATGTGGATAACGATTATGAAAATAATTTCACCTTCGTGACGACCAATCCTACCGAAGCCCCCGAAGAAGACAGCTCCCCCGAAACGATGATTATCACCGAAACCAATGAAAACGGCGAAATCATCACCGAACAGGTTACCACCCCTCCCGAAGATACTACCGAAGCCGGCACAAGAGAAATCATCGGCGCGGAACTCAAGAACAATCAGTTCTTACAGATTGTGCTTGCCACTGTCGGCGGTATCGCCGTTGTGCTGGCACTGACACTTGTGATACTGTCTTCCAGAAAGCCTAAAAATCAGAATCAGGATGATGATAAATGAAATCTCTGAAATCTCTTATTTCCGGACTGCTCTCAGCCATGTTCTGCATGATGCCCTTGACCGTTCATGCAGAAAATATCATTCAGACAAACGGCGGTTATTCCGATGACGGTCTGTGGTATTATAACGATTATGGTGATGGTACGGTTTCCGTTGTGTGTCAGGATAATACCCTTGAAGAAGTTACCGTTCCGGCCGAAATCAGCGGCAAAAAAATCACGATGTTAGAGCTTGACTGCTTTAAAGAAAATGCCAATCTGAAAAAAGTCATCCTTCCGGATACTATCACCGTTCTGGAAGACTATGCTTTTTATCTCTGTTCGGCTCTGGAAGAAATCAACATTCCGGAAAGTGTCGAAAAATTCGGATTCCAGACGTTCTACGGCTGTTCCAGCCTGAAAGAAATTTCCGTTCCGGCCGGACTGACCGAAATCGAAGGCTATACCTTTGATGGCTGTACCGGACTCGAAGCCGTTCACGTAGATAAGAAAAATCAGAACTATAAAGATGAAGACGGCATTCTGTTCAGTAAGGACGGCTCGGATTTGATTCTTTATCCGGCATCGAAAACGGGTACAAGCTATACCGTCCCGACAGGATGCACCAAGCTCGAAGGCTATGCCTTTATGGCAAATCCTTATCTTGAAGAAATCAATCTCAGTTCCGTGACCGAAATGGGCGAAGATGTTTTCTATTATTGTACATCGCTCAAAAGCATGACGCTTCCGGAAGGCATCACCATGCTGACCGGTGCGGCATTCGGCAACTGTACCGCGCTCGAAAGCGTTACCCTTCCCGAAACGCTGGAAATTATCGGTTCAGGCTGTTTCTATAACTGCCTCGCCCTGAAAAATATCACAATTCCGGCATCCGTGACGACTATCAATGAAAATGCGTTCCTGAACTGTGTCGGACTGACAAGCATCACGATTCCGGAAACGGTTACAACCATCGGAGATTATGCGCTCGGCTTCTACTACGGCGAAGAAGATAAGCCTGAACATCTTCCGGATTTTGTGATTGATGCCGATAACGGGACTCCGGCTTTTGAGTATGCGACTAAATTCAGTGTCAAGTGTACCGGCGGTGTTACGCAGGGGATTGTTTTCGTCTATATCGTAGTGGGAGTTGTCGCGTTTGTGATTCTTGCAGTCATCGGACTGGTCATCATGCAGAAACAGATTCAGAAACGGCACGAACTGCCCTGACAGGAGTTTTTTATGAATATCTTGAAGAAATTAACAAGTCTTGCCGTTTCCGGATTCCTGCTGATGCAGATAGTTCCGCTTTCCGCAAAGGCGGAATCGGACGGCAGTTTCAGCTATACTCTCAAAGAT
>JAFUWP010000110.1 GCA_017483405.1 Oscillospiraceae bacterium
AATCTGACTGTAATCGGCATCAAGCAGAAGATTCCCCTCCCCTGCTTTGAAGAATTTCCGCATCTGACGGCCTAACTCTGTCCGGACGGGGATGTTCTGCAAATTAGGTTCAGTTGAGGAAATCCGGCCTGTTCTGGTCTCGGTCTGCTTGTAGTTGGTGTGAATTCTGCCGTCATCGGCAACTGTTTTCAGTAGGCCATCCACGTAGGTAGACTGCAATTTCGTATACTGCCGATATTCCAGAATCAAATCAATAATTTCGTGCTTGTCGCGGAGTTCTTCGAGCACTTCCGCATTTGTGGAATAGCCCGTTTTTGTTTTCTTCTTGACAGGAAGCTGTAACTTCTCAAAGAGAATCGCGCCTAACTGCTTCGGCGATGCGATATTGAACGTCTCGCCGGCGAGGTCATAAATCTGTTTCTGGATTTCGGCGATTCTGGATGTGAGATTTCTGCCGAATTCCTGAATCCCCTGTATATCGACTAAAACACCCTCATGCTCCATAGAGGCAAGCACTCTTGTAAGAGGCAGTTCAATTTCATTGAATAATGCAAGCATATCATCCTTTTCGAGCTGATGCAGTGCCTTTTCCGATAGTTTCTGCATCGCCTGCAAATCGGCATACTCCTGCAATTCTTCCTGATAATACGGTGCATGAAGCTGGGCGCATAATGCCTGAACGCTGTAATCCGATGCGGACGGATTCAGCAGATAACCGGCAACCGCAGTATCAAATATCACATTTCTGAGCTTTCTGCCATGAGCGAATGCATAATGATAATGCGATTTTGCATCATCGGTAATTTTCTGCAAATCGGATTCCAGAAATTCAAAAATCTGATTTTCATCTTCGGTCACAAACAGCCGATTCTGCACGCAGACTGTCAGCCTCTTTTCCGAACCGAAATTTATTCCATCCGTCAGCTGATACGCAACCGGCAGTTCAGAATTCTGAATTTCCGGATACTCAACATTCTGTAAAGAGGGGGCATCCTCCTGTACTTCGTCAGTATCTTCGGTATCCATTCCGGCAAGCGGTTCGAGATGCAGTCTTTCCAGAAGTTTATACATTTCGAGTTCGGTCAGTAATCTCCTGAGATTTTCGGAATCCTGTTTTTTCGGGATATAATCAGATAATTTCACCGAAACAGGGGCATTCTTCACGATGGTAGCGAGGAATTTACTGTTTTCGGCATCTTTCCGGCCTTCGAGCAGTAATTTTTTCACTCTGGGAGTGGCTTCGACATCCTCCAGATTTGCATATAAATTTTCAATGCTTTTCTGCGCCTGAATCAGATTTTTTGCAGTTTTCTCCCCGATGCCCTTTACTCCCGAAATATGGTCGGAAGTATCTCCCATCAGAGCTTTCAAATCAATCAGATGAACCGGCTCGAAACCGTATTCTGACTGAAATACTTCCGGTGTGTAGATAATATTTTTCTTATTTGTCGCCAGATGAACAGTAACTTTATCCGTAATCAGCTGAAGACTATCTCTGTCTCCGGTCAGGATGATGCATTCATCTCCGGATTTATCACAGGCATCGGCAAGCGTACCAAGAATATCATCTGCTTCAAAGCCTTCGGCACTCAGACAGGAAATGCCCATATAGTTCAGAATTTCTTTCAGATAGGGCATCTGCATCGCGAGTTCCTCCGGCATCCCCTTGCGGTTGGATTTGTATTCCGCATCCGCCTGATGCCGGAATGTCGGTGCTTTCAAGTCGAATGCAACAGCAACACCATCCGGCTTCACATCGCCGACCGCTTTCAGATAGATATTCATAAATCCGAACAGCGCGTTTGTGAATATCCCCTTCTGATTCGACAGCGGACGAATCCCATACTATGCCCGATTGATAATGCTGTTTCCGTCAATCACCAATAATCTCATAAATAAAATCCTCCTGTCATGAAACAAAGTCCTCCCCGCTGGGAGGACTTTGCGGAATTGCATTTAGTTTGTACCGTTCAGGAATCTGTAGAACTCGGCCTTACTCTGGCACTTTTCGAGAGCGGCACTTTCTGCGACAGTACCTCTCTTAACAAGACGGGCAAGCTCTTGGTCAAGACACATCATGCCGAACTGCTTACCGGACTGAATTGCTGATAACAGCAAATGGGTTTTATCATCACGAATCATAGCGGCACAAGCATCCGTTACGTTCAGGATTTCCATGCAGGCAGTACGTCCTTTTCCGTCCAGAGTCGGGAGCAGTGTCTGCGATACAACGCCGACCATGTTTCCGGCTAACTGGGTACGAATCTGATTCTGCTGATGTTCCGGATAGGTATCAATAATACGGTTGATAGTATCGGCCGCGGAAGTCGTATGCAGAGTCGAAAGCACAAGATGTCCGGTTTCAGCCGCGGTGATAGCCGCACTGATAGTCTCGAAGTCACGCATTTCTCCGACAAGGATAACGTCAGGGTCTTCACGGAGGGCGGCACGGAGGGCCATTGCAAAGTCCGGAACGTCATCGCCAACTTCTCTCTGATTAATCATACAGAGTTTGTTGGAGTGTACATATTCGATAGGGTCTTCAACAGTGATGACATGCGCACTGCGGTGAACATTGATATAGTCAATCATACCGGCCAGTGTGGTAGACTTACCAGAACCGGTAGGGCCTGTTACCAGTATCAGGCCACGGGGACGCATTGCGAAATCAGCCAGAACAGGCGGCAAATCAAGGTCATCCAGAGTCGGAATGTCATTTCTCAGAAGTCGGATAGCGATAGCCGCATGACCTCTCTGAAAATATACATTGACACGGTGACGATAACCGGCAGTTGTCTGGAATGAAAAGTCAGTATCTTCATGTCTGCGGACTTTTGCCATCTGGGCATCATTAGTCATCTGGTTAACGATGGACATGGTTTCTTCGTCATCGAGTTCCGGATATTTGGATATTCTCCTGAGCGCACCATGCAGACGAACGACAGGCGGCATTCCGTAGGTAAAATGCAGGTCGGAACAGCCGATAGCACGGACTTCGTTCAGGATTCTGTTAATTTCAATTGCCATGTTTCAGATTCCTCCAAACTTGATAATTTTTTTATGATAATATAAATATTATACAGCGTAGGTAACACGAACCAGCTCATCCATAGAGGTGACACCCTTCTGCACCAGTTCGGATACGTTGTCACGGAGCAGTTTTGTGCCGTTTTCTTTGGCTTTTTCTTCGATTTCTTCTTTGCTTCCGTTTCTTGCGATGATGGTGGAAATACCAGCGGTGCAGTGAATGATTTCATGAATCGCGGTACGTCCTCTGTAGCCGGTGTTGTTGCATTCCGGACAGCCCTGTGCTTCAAATACGGGGATGGGGGTATAGACATCATCCAGCTTCATGAGCTTGTTTTCATCCTCATCGGAGAAACGCTGGGTCTTGCACTTCGGGCAGAGTACCTTAACAAGTCGCTGGGCGATAACGCCGATAAGAGAAGTCGCAACCATGTAGGAGGCAACACCCATATCAATCAGACGGACAATGGTAGATGCCGCATCATTGGTATGCAGGGTAGAAAGCACCAAATGTCCCGTGATAGCGGCACGAATACCGATGTCGGCTGTTTCCGAGTCACGCATCTCACCAATCATAACGATGTCAGGGTCCTGACGGAGAATAGAACGAAGTGCGGCGGCGAATGTCATACCAGTTTTAGAATTTACCTGTACCTGATTGATACCGTCAATCGCTTTTTCTACAGGGTCTTCTACGGTGATTACGTTTACATTCGGCTTTGCGAGTTCGCCAAGTGCGGCATACAGAGTAGTGGTCTTACCAGAACCAGTAGGCCCTGTTACCAGAATAACCCCGTGAGGGCACTTAATCATAGATTCAAACAGCTGATAGTTATAATCCGACATACCGAGGTCTGTAATCTTTCTCAGGGCGATGTTACCAGTTGAAAGAATTCGGATAACTATCTTTTCACCGTGTACCATAGGCAGAGAAGATACACGAACGTCAAGGGTTGTGCCGTCAACGACCTGTGTGAAACGACCGTCCTGAGGAACACGCTTTTCGGCGATGTTCATGCCGGAAATCAGTTTCAGACGGGTTGTCAGCGCGTTATGCACCACATTGGAAACATTCATCAGTTCTACTAAGTCGCCGTTAACACGGATTCTGATTCTGGTATATGTTTTGAACGGTTCGATATGAATATCCGTTGCATCCGCACGGAACGAGTTTTCTACGATGGTAGTAGCCAGCTTTACGATAGGTGCGCTCTCGATTCTGTCCTTGGAATCGTCTTCTTCTTCCTCATCTCTGAACTGGTTTACGCTTGCGAGAACGTCATCGACATTCTCCATAGAATACATATTACCGATTGCCTTATTGATGGCCGATTTTGTTGCCAGTACCTGAATAGTATCCATACCGGTCTGCATCTTGATGTCTTCCAGAATGTTGAAGTTAATCGGGTCATCGGTTGCGACTGTCAGTCTGCGTCCCTGAATGCTGATGGCAATAACAGTATACTTTCTTGCCAGAGATTCCGGAATGCGGCGGACAGCATCTTCATCAATATCAATATTGCCTAAATCTACGTAAGGAACACGCAGTTTTGCGGCCAGTGCCTTAGATAAGCTGATTTCAGAAATAAAGCCCAGTTCGACTACCATTTCGCCGAAACGCTTGCCGGTATTTTCCGGTTCTTTCTGCTTGGCGAGTACTTCCATCAGCTGTTCCTGTGTGATTAACTTCTGTTCTACAAGATAATCACCAATACGAATGTTTCTCATGAAAAATTACCTCCATCAATTTGAATTTATAAATTTTACTATGTCATATCATTATGCAAAATCGAAAAAAGAAGTTAGTTTTTGTTTTACTTTTCCCAAAAATTTTTTCGGTTCTTCCTCCGGCATTGCAACAGGATTCTCCAGAGCCAGATACTGCATATATTTTTCTAACGGAAATGCGGACTTTGACCACCATTTCGGTTCTTTTGCAAACTCCTGTCCGTCTGAACAAATCCTGTTAATTGTCTCCCTGATTGCAGAAGGCGAAGCCATAACGGGAACAGTATCCAATTCCGTAGTCATTTTAATATCTTCCAGAATGTTGAAGTTAATCGGGTCAGCAGTTGCAACTGTCAGTCTGCGGCCGCAAAGTTTGATAGCAATAACCTGATATTTTCTTATCAGAGACAACGGAATGCGATGTGCCGCCTCACTGTCAATTTCAGTTTCTCTGAGATTGCTATACGGTACACGGAGTTTCTTTGCCAGTGTGATATAGAAAGCATCTTCTGAAAGAAAATTCTTTTCTATTGCGATTTCTCCGAAACGCTTGCAGTACATTTCCTCTTTCTGCGTTTCGAGCACTTCATCGCGCTGGGCTTCCGTCAGGAGATTCTGTTCTACAAGCCATTCACCGATGCGCTTGTAAGTATACCCTTTGGGGCTTGCTTTCAGATATTTCTTCTTACTCATTAAAAAATCCCTCCGTATTCTGATTTTCTGCTTGTAAAACTTGTCATTTTATGCTATAATATATATATTATCGATTTTTTAAGGAGGACATACACAATGCTTCACAATGAATTTATGGATTTGCCGTTTTACATTATGTTTTACCTCATCGCATCTTTCTATGGGTTATGTATCGGCAGTTTCCTGAACGTGGTTATTTTCCGTCTGCCGAAGGATGAATCGCTTGTCAAGCGGTCTTCGCACTGCATGACATGCGGTACGCCGATTCTCTGGCGGGACAACATTCCGGTGCTTGGCTGGCTCATGCTCAAAGGCAGATGCCGGAGCTGTGGCGAACCTATCTCGAAACGCTATCCGATTGTAGAATCTCTCAACTGTATTGTTTATCTAACTGCTTTCACTGTACTGGATTTCAGTTTGCAGACAATTCTGTATTGCTTTTTCTTTTCTGCGCTGATTTGCATCGCCTTTATCGACTGGGATACGCAGGAAATGGATTTGAGAATTTTACTTTTTATCGCTTTGCTCGCGATTCCGGATATTGTACTTTCCGTTATCCGGTTATCTTCCGAAGAAACATTCCGGAATCTGCCGGAATTCCTGACGGACGGAAATCTTCCGCTTTCTTCGCATCTGATTGGACTTGTATGTATCGGCCTGCCGTTCTTCCTGATTGGAGAAATCAGCATTCCGATTATCGAAAAAATATTTGGTGAGCGTTTCCGCGCCATCGAACTGGGCGACACCATCCTGATGGCCGCCGGCGGTCTGCTGATTGGCTGGAAAGCAACAGTGGTAGCGGCGTTCTTCGGAATCTGCATTGCCGCTGTCTGCGGTGCTATTCTCAAAAAACGCGGCGGCGAATCGAAATTCGCATTCGGCCCTTATCTGGCAATCGGCCTGTTTCTGGGAACACTGTTCGGAGAACAGCTCCTTGATGCGTATATCGCATGGGTCACATTTGACCCCACTCAGGCACTTGCCTGAACAAATTCAAAAAACCGGCAGCCGGAGAGCAATCTTCCGACTGCCGATATTTTTTTGAATTATCTCATAACACCTTGGCCGCAGTAGCTATAGATAATATAGATAGTGTCAGGTTCTTTTTTAAGATTCTGGTCGTTTGTTGCATTAAAGGGGGTAGTCTTATCTGCAATATCACAATAGAACACGGATTCTTCAGGAGTATTCTTGATAGCTTCCAGCTGGTCTTTTGTGTATGCAAAATTATAAGCACCTGTATAAACATCTGCCGCAGTTTTATACATATCCTTATAGCTGAGCTGATTCGTAGAATCCGGCAACCATGTATATGCATAAAAGTCTTTATTCAGATAGTTTGCCTTGATATTAGTCAGAGAAATATTTGCTGTCGTTGTATAAGCAGAATCATAAGTGATAGCCTTTGCACCACTTGCATCAGTTGTAACAGTGCGTCCACCATCAGCGGGATATGTGGTAATGGTAAATGCAAAATTATCTTTCTGGAATGACTGCATACCTGTTTGACCAAAATTAGAATAGAAATCAGAATCATATTCCAGCATATTGGTTGCAGTATTCAACTGATACATGCCAAGTGAGAAATTAAAATTGAATGTTTCATACATTGCCTTGTTGACAGCATCGCTTTTGCTTCCGACTTCCTTCACGAGAGTAGGAATATCATCACTGCTTAAAGAACGATTATCGCTGGAATCGTTATAGTAGAAATATCCTACACCATTAGCATCTGTCGGAGGATGTCCAGGATTAGACGGGTCATTACCCTGCGGTGTATTGTAGCATACATCCCCTGCAAGATATTTGTATTGCTTCTGACTGATTCTTCCTTTGTTGGAATTATCAATCTTCAGAACATATAAATCACCGTTTGCATTTCCGATATAGTCGGAAGTATCCGAAACAGTGGCTTTATAAGCCGGATTTTTCAGTGTGCCGTCTGCCGCTTTCTCCTGTGCCAGCGTGTAAACCTCAGAACGGTACATGCTCAGCGCACTAGCCGCATTGGTTACTGACAGTTTCAGCGGTTCCCAGTTGGTTATGGGCGTTGCAGTTGTCAGCTCTGTTACTTTATTGTAGAACTTCTTGTCCATCAGCGGAGCAACGGAATTCAGTTCACTGCTGAAAACAGTCTCAAGTTTATCGAAGTCTGATTTCTTCTGATAATATACCTTGCCATTGTAATAGTCATTGACAAAATCAACAAGTTCCTCTTGAGTTGGTTCAGTGCCCTGAATTCTGATAGCTTCGGCATAACGGAGTTCTTCTTCCAGATAGCGCTTGATATTGTCCACAGCGGCCGATGCATTTTCCTGATTGTAGGAACGTGTGTAAATTCGGCTGGTTGGTTCAATTAACTGGAGCGCACCAAACATAATCACTGAAAACACTGCCATGACAATTATCAGTTCTATCAAAGTAAAACCTTTTACTTTTTTATTTTTCATAGCTCTGCCTCCATTATGTGGTGGGTTCTACCCAGATGTTCGCACTTGTTTCGCCTTCGCCGGCCACCTGAATATCTACGAAGGACAAATCATAATTCACACCGTTTGTAAGGGGGTCAGTCGGGTCAACAGCATTCTTGGTAGAATATTTCTGACCTACAACTTTGACAGGATGCCCCTGATAATTGATGGTTACTTTGATTTCTCCCTCAGAAGTGATTACATCCGTTGCATCGGGGTCGGCATTATCGGCATAAGGTGCTTGAATCGAAACTCTGCGGTTGACATGATTAGAATTGATATTCATGGTAGCAATTACCGTGCCGATGCGCACCATCAGGGCGGCGGCTACCGTGAATACGAACAGTGCGATAATAATCTCGACAAGTGTCATGCCTTTCAGTTTTTTTCTGATTTTTTTCATAAAACCGCACCTCCTTAATAATAATCGTAATAGAGCATACGCCAGCTGGTGAGCAGTGCATCATCAAAGTCATCGCCTGCGGTGCCTTTGTTCTTGCCGGCTACATAGAGGAATGTAGCATCATTACCGCCGTCACTGTCTATAGAATCGCCAGCAGCATATTTCTGAACGATGCAGCAACCGATAACAGCAACTTTTTCAGCAGATTCCTGACTGATGCTGTGGCCGTTGTAATAAATCTGGTTAGCTCCAAATGAAGTACCACCGTTTTTATACAACAGGTTCATGTAAGGTGCTTTGATATTTGCTCCGATAAGGCCTTTCATGTCGGATGTTTTCAGTGTGTGTGTTACATTCTTTTCAGAATAGATATTGATATTGATATTTTTTATAATTTTAGAAGTCTGTGCAGTCGCATACTTGCTTGTGATAATATCAAACTTTGTGCCGTCAGTTGCCCATTCATAGAGTGTCTTGGGCAGGATGCAGTAATCGGATTTGAAAAGAACATCGCCTTTAATCAGAATATTCAGCTTGCCTTTTCCGGAATTCTGGTCATCCAGAAGAATTTTAGCACCATTATAGAAAGTATTGCCGCCCAGAACCATCCACAAATCATCGTCACCAGTCTGTACAGTAATTGTCTGACCGTTAAAGTCGCCCTCCAAAGTACAGCTTGCAGTAATGGGAGAAGGCACATTAGAGGAGTTATACTTATTAGTATTCACATCAGTTGCATAGGTGGTGGGAACAGTATACTGTGTTGCATAGGGGTTCTGAGAACCTTTCAGTACTTCGTCAATTGTGGTGATAATCTTTGTCTGGTCAATCGGTGTAGAGGAATCATACTGTGCTTCGCCGAGAAGTACTTCTCTTTCATACTCTCTGGGGAAAGTTGCACCGTCTGCGGCCGCTTTTTTCTGTGCACCGATAGCACTTGCATCAACGGTTGCGCCAGTTGCATTATCTACATAATGTGCAGGAACAACAGTAACAGCTTCAGATTCCGGTACTTCTGCATTATCAGATTCGCTGATATAAACATCATAAGTTACAGGCTGAATTGTTGACTTTCCCCAAGAGTGCTGTGTAAACGAACCGTCTCCATTTGTTGTATAGCCTAGTGATGCAGGATAATACGTATTTTGAATTATATTATCATCAGCATCCACCCACCAAAGATTTCCGTCAGTTCCTTCTTTGAGTGTTGTATTTTTGGTTTCAGAATGATAACCAGCATTAACATTTTTAGCTTCTGCAACATAAGTATAACCGCTTGCTGTACCGGAGAATGAACCGTTTACATTGTCGCAGTATACGTTGCCGCCGTCAAGTACTAAAGAACCGCCAGTGATATTCAGTGTGCCAAGTACGGTCAAATCTCCTTTGATAGTGGTCTGTCCGCCTTTGATAGTCATGTTTTTGCCAACGAAGAAATTACCGTTGAAAGTAGTTTTTCCGTTTATTTCGACACTGCCTTTGGTATAGAAATTACCGCCGGTGTGCTGACGTACTACATTGCCGAAATCTGCTATTGTGGCCTCTGCCCATTTGTACAGTGTTGTACTGCCAGCATTGCCGACATCACCAGGTTTGCCAAAAATGCTTGTTTTAGTTTCATCCAAGCAATAGATGTCTGCGGAAATCTCTGCATCACCTTTTGTATTTTCCAGATTAGCGCAGAAAATATTCAAAGGAATATTATTCAAATTCTTGATTTGCGCCTGCATGTTTTCGGCTTTGATAGTTCCGTCAACATAGATATACGGAATTTTTCTGTAGTCCAGCAGGGTATTGTTAAATACATCTGATGTTGCATTTTCGGAAATGATGCTGAGTCCATGCGAACTTCCGCCAAACTCCAAATCGCCCCAGATGGTTGCACCAGAACCAGGTTCTTTTACAATGAAAGCAAGTCCGGTAGTGATGTTTACATCACCGTTCATCTGAAAATCTGTTTCAAATACAGTAGGGTCATTTCTAGTTGTCATTGTAGCCGGTGTTTTTGCGTTGTTGAAACCAATATAAGTACCGCCATAGGCACTGGTATGGTTATGGTTTGTCGCACTACCGGTTGCCACGAAACCCGCGCCGCCGCCCTCTTCGGACTCGCTCGGTGCTGCGCCTCTTACCAAATAAGTCGTTACTGTGGATTCTTCCTTTCCCTGCGCCGCTGTAACGGAAATGCAGAGAACGGGCTTTTCTTCAAACGTCATGTAGTTCGGGTCAGTGTTGTCTTCGTTCAGAAGCCACTTTGTCCCTACATAAGAAATAGTAGCGTCAGTGATATGTCCGAGGGAGGTGTCACCCTCAAAGTCAATCGGGACATACTGTGTCACATTGCCGGAGGCATCTGTTTGTGTATAACCGAGACTGAGGGTATCTCCAGGCGACTCAAGGCCGGCTACAGCTGTTGCAAAGGTCATATCACCTTTCATAGCGGAGATGATTGCATTCACACCAGCTTTAGCTGTTGACTGCGTCTGCGCCGAACTGTAGCTTTTTTTCGCTCTGTTGTTGGCAGTTGTGGCCAGTGCGAGCGTTGCCGTCAGAAAGACAATCAGCACCATCATGACAGAAACAACTGTAAACAGAACCGTACCTTTGACGCGTTTCGGATTTGTTGTTTTCTCCTTCATCATTCTAACCACCTTTCACGATGAAGTGTCTCGTATCTTTGCTTAATCACCAAGTACGGGTTCATCAATCGGCATTGCATTATAGAATGTAATACTGATGTCCATTTCGGATTCGCCCTGACCGTCAGAAGCAACGGGTACTTCTCTTGTCACTTCAGTAACAGTACCGTCAGGATTTGTCTGCTGTTCTGTGATGGTCTGGGTCTGGCCTTCGCCGAACGTATAATCCGAGATGGAAACGCTGGTGATACGTGCAGCATTTTCTTCTTCTTCAATCATCTTAGTGAGGAAGGTCATCAGATTTTCTTTTTTGCCGGATACGCTGAGACTGAGGGTATTTGTCATCACTTCAGCCTGTTCTCTTTCCGAAAGAATTGTGCTGGTTTTCAGCAAATCTGTTACCTTCTGAGCATAATCGCCATTGATGTCAGCACTTTCCAGCAGAGAATATGTCAGCACATCGGGCGTATAGTAGTAATATTCCAAACTCTGAGAGGAAATGCCACTTAAGTCAAAGCTTTTTACTTTCAGTTCGCTTTCATCCACTTTAGTCTGGATATACTGGTCAAGAACGTAATTGGCTTTCAGGTTGTCGAAGGTATCATTGACAGGCTGGAACGCTTCATTAACGAACATTTCAGCAATCTTGCTGGAATCTTTGTATTCTGCTGTGATAGCTTCTTTAAGGACGGGAATCTGCTGCAATTTCGCATCGATACCTTCCCATTCTGTTTTCGTATCTTCATAAACAATTCTATCTTCTACCAGTGTATTATATTTCGGGCGAATCAGTGCAAAAAATCCGACAGCCAGAATAATAATCACACTGATAATCAGAAGAATCATTTTGTCTCTATAACTCATTTCACGCATCATAGTGCATCACACTCCTTTTTGATTACTCTGCTTCCGCAGCAGGTGCTTCTTCAGCAACAGTTTCTTCTTCGATTTCCGGCAATTCTTCGGGAAGCATTGTCAGAACCAAGTCGAAGGAAATTTTCTGTGTCTGCTGATTTCCTTCACTAACTGCAGTATCTACACTATAGCCTGTATATTCTATAGCAGAGAAGAAACGACTTTCCTTGTCGGTAGCTTCTTCACCGTAAGTCTCATACAGATACTGCACAAGATTAGAAGGATATTTCTGAGTGAATTCTTCAGAAGAAGTAATCGTAACGGGAACAGTGAGAACACCATCCGCATAATCAATGGAGTATTCCGGAGATTCGGATGTAGAATCTGTCTGTGTCATCACATTTTCGAGAGCTTCTTCGACAGCAGTATAAACAGTTTCTTTGATTACCGGCTGAGAGTTGTAAGCATCTCTTGCATTGATAATATTTACAGTATAATTATGAACACTTTCTTTCATTATCTGCAAATCGTCATACTGCTGAAGTTTTGCAGCAGTCTCCGGAGAGTCGATAGTTGCGCGAAGGTCTGCTGTCTGTTTTTTATAGTTGGCATCCATACCAGCCAGCACACCGAAAGCAACACCAACAACTACGGCAGCAAAAGCAATTCCGGCAATAGCAATGATATTGAAAGAATGGTCATCCTGCGGTACTTTTCCGGCGATACCAGCACCGACAGCTTCAGTTTCCAGCAAGTTGATGTGTTCAGTCAGCTTGTCACGTCTGAACATGCCGCCGATAGCATTGGCATACAGTGAGAAGTTCAGATTCTGATGGCCGTGAATCTGGGACGGTACTTCCAGACGGGTGATTTCAATATCATTGGATTTCTGCTCGCTCTGGAGACGATTGTACAAATCCGGCTGGGCATCAACATCACCATAGAAGACAACATTTCTGATTTCTTCCGACCCTCTGATTCTTGCGAACTGGAGCATACGGTAGATATTTTCGTTGACAGCTTCAAAGAGATAATCATCCGGATGGTCATAGTCTTCAGGGTCAATAGATGCGAAACGGGAGAATGACAGGGTATTATTTTCATACAGGTTCAAGCTGATGAAGTTGGCATCAATCTGTACAGCCAGCAGCGGCATTTTAGCCTTATTCTTGGCATCTGCAAGCAGTACTTTAGTGATGGCATTACATCCAATCATAATGGATTTCAGCTGAATATTAAGATTATTGAAAATTCTTCTATAACTGTCCACTACATCCTGTGGGCAGGCAGTAGCAAGGATTTTCTGCACTTTGTTGCCATTTTCATCATCTTCCGGCTCACCTACAATAACATAGGCAATGGCATAAGAATCATCAATATTAATCTGATTCTTCAGTTCAATGCGGACATTCTTCATGAATTCCGATTCTTTCGGATTCGGAGGAATCATCAGTTCCTTAAAGACTGTCTGGTTGGAAGAAATTGAAATAACAGCTTCCTTGTCGGCGATATTTGCCTCTTTCAGTGCTCTGTTAATCATACCGGCAACACGGTTGATGTCGTTGACATGTCCGTTGACAATAACGGATTCGTTGAGTTCAAGTTCAGTAGCGGCAGTGATTCTGATTTTGTTGCCGCTTTCTGTACCTTTAACAATTCGGATATTCTTATCAGTAATATCAAATGAAAGCATTTACTTTTCCACCTCTCTGTTTTTTGGATAAAATTAAGCTGCGATAGCATCGAAAGAGCCATACAGTGCTGGGAATACGGCTGCAAGCAGCAGACCTACGGCAACGCCCATGATGATAATCATCAGCGGTTCAAGCAGTCCTACCAGACGGCTGACAGCGGAGTCGGCTTCTTCGTCATAGTACTCACCAGTCTTTTTCAGAATGGAGTCCAACGCACCGGCTTCTTCACCAACGTAAACAATCGAGCAGAACATAGAGTCAAAAATTTCTGTTCTTTGAATAGAAGAAGAAAGTGTTTCGCCCTGTTTTACTTCGTCAACAACGTCTTCAAACTTCAGTGAAATATAACTGTTGCCGAGAATATCTGCCGAACGTCTCAGGCAGTCTACCATAGAGATACCGGAAGAATACAGAGAAGCCATAGTATTAGCAAAACGAGCGGTATAGATTTTGCCGACCAAAGGACCAACAGTAGGCATGGTGATAATCAGTTTATCCCATTTCAGACGGGTAGACGGTATTTTCATCATGTAAGTCACACCGAAAACAATACCGGCAATGATAGCAACGTAGATATACCACTGATGTACAAGAGAGTCACTGAAGCC
Organism: Oscillospiraceae bacterium; assembly: GCA_017483405.1. Classification (GTDB taxonomy): domain Bacteria; phylum Bacillota; class Clostridia; order Oscillospirales; family Ruminococcaceae; genus UBA3855. Next base: position 14,119 of record JAFUWP010000110.1, read on the forward strand.
CATCATGACCTTTGTCAGTGCCGGCATATCTTCCGGATTTTCGTACATGTTTGCGAAAGTCGGCATAATGAACACGAACATGAAGATGATGATTACCAGCATCAGCACACCAAGTACAATAGGATATGTCATAGCACCCTTGACAGTATTATTCAGTTTATTCTGTTTCTGATAATAATCTGACAAGTCCTGCATGATAGTATCCAGAGAACCAGACTGTTCACCGGCGGAAACCATGGCAACCATGAAGTCAGGGAAAACACCTCTGTATCTCAGCAGAGCATCAGAGAATGATTCACCCTTTTGTACATTTTCGTACACATCCTGCCAGACTTCCTTTGCATCTTCTGTCGGCTGTTCCTTGCTCAGAATATCAAGTGCTTTTACCAGTGTCAGACCGGAAGTCAGCATCGCAGCGAGCTGACGGCAGTTAAAGGCCAAGTCTTTTGTCTGGAAGTTCTTGATAGTCTTTTTCTTTTCGATTTCTTTTTCCTCGTATTTGGTAACGGTATAGCCTTTGTCTTTCATCTGCTTCTGAAATTCTTTCACATCATCCGCATTGACAGTACCCTTTACCTGCTTACCAGTTGTTGTAGTTGCAACGTAGGAAAAACTTTTCATTTGACCACCTCCAATAAAATTTGGGCTGCATAAAATTTCCGGACAATATACATTTCAGCATAATATCCCAGTATCTTAATTATACCATCTGCCTGAAAAAAATGCAACTGTATTTTTACATAAATCCAGAATTTTTTTTTAGAAATTTTCACTAAACGGGCACAAGGAATATACATAGCGTAATATTTTTGAGGAATTCGCCATGCAATTGAAAACTTTTTATTATATAAGTAAAATAATTTAATTTTTAATTCTGGTTCTTTTTCGCTATTCTTTGTACAAATTTCACAAAATCAGGAAGATATTTGTAAACAGAAACCTTCTTTTTTTAGAATCCTGTAGTAAAATCATGAACAAATTCATGATTCCTGCACCGGTTCGGGGTCGGCATCCTGTTCCGCCTTCTGCGTGTACATCCGCAGAACTGCACCGGCCATCGTGTTTATCATGAGCAGAACTTCCTTCGGATGCTGACTGCGGTACTGCATGTAAGTACAGTATGCGCCCTGAATCAGATACGTCAGGACAACATTGATTTCAAGCGTGTCCCAGTTCGGATGACGCGAAAAGATATACGCTTTCAGCCGTGATTCCAGCCGGACTGCCAGCATTCCGGAACGACTTCCGGAAAACAGAATCCCCAGCAGGCTTTCATTGGCCATCAGCAGGCAGTAGAGTTCTTCGTTGAAGCGTTCGGTATCCGTCAGAAGCTGGGCAGGGTCGGAAAGTCCGCTGAGAATATCGTCAATAACTTCTTTTTCGAGAGATTCCGAAAGTTCATAAATATCATGATAATGCAGATAGAAAGTCGCTTTATGAATAGGTGCTTTTTCAGCGAGTTCGCGGATGGTGATTTTTTCAAGAGGCTTTTCACTCCGCAGGGCAAGAAATGCATTGACGATATTTCTTCGGGTGCGCTGTTGTCTTAAATCCATGATTACTCTCCTTTCTTTAATAGATAGATTTTAATTTCAGTCGTTTAAACGACTGGTATCAAAAAATACAGATTGCATATTTCTGGAAAACGGGCTATAATATTCATAAGCTGTTTTTTATACATTATATAATGACAGCCTGACATTGATTTTATTATAGCAGATTTCACAGAATTATGCAAGCTTTTTTTAATCTTTTTTCAAGGGAGAGATTTTTTTGGATATTTATGGATTTTATACGGGAAAAATTTTCAACGCACATCATTATCTTGGCGCGCATAAGGCGAAAGAAGGCTATGTCTTCCGCGTATATGCCCCTCATGCGCACCGCATTACCCTGACAGGCGAATTCAATGACTGGCAGGACTGGGAAATGACCTGCGGTTTCAATAACCATTTCTGGGAAATTACCGTTCCGCAGGCTCGCGCCGGTCAGAGATATTTATACCGAATCTGGCATAAAGATGACACCTATACAGAACACTGTGACCCTTATGGTTTCGGCATGGATTTGCGTCCGGCATTCTGTTCGGTCATCCGTGATTTATCGGATTACAGATTCAGCGACAGCACTTGGATGCGTCAGCGGAGCGACTGCAAAGACAAGCCTCTGCATATCTATGAACTGCATCTCGGCTCGTGGAAACAGAAAAAACAAAATCCCGATGATGAAACCGGCGATTTCTATAACTATGAAGAAATCGCAGATTTATTAATTCCCTATCTGAAAGAAATGGGCTATAACTATGTGGAATTCATGCCCCTTGCCGAACATCCCTGTGATGCTTCATGGGGGTATCAGAATACCGGATTCTTCGCGCCTACTTCACGTTACGGAACGGCCAGACAGCTCAAAATCCTGATTGATAAACTGCATCAGAATCACATCGGGGTACTTCTGGATTTTGTTCTTGTGCATTTTGCCATAGACAGCTACGGACTGGCGAACTTCGATGGTATGCCTCTGTATGAATATCCGGATGCCGGTGCTGGCCTCAGTGAATGGGGCAGTTATAACTTCATCCATTCCAAAGGCGAAGTACAGAGCTTTCTGCAATCCAATGCCTGCTACTGGCTGGAAGAATTCCACTTTGACGGCCTGCGCATGGATGCCATCAGCCGGATGATTTACTGGCACGGCAAAAAGGAATGCGGTGTCAATAACAGTGCGCTGAACTTCATCCGGAATATGAATTCCGGCCTGAAAGCTAAATTCCCCAGCTGTATCCTCTGCGCCGAAGATTCCACCGATTTCCCGAAAGTCACCGCGCCGGTGTGGAGTGACGGACTCGGCTTTGATTATAAATGGGATATGGGCTACATGAATGATACGCTCGATTATTTCCGTACTGACCCGATTTACCGGTACGGCAATTATCATAAACTCACTTTCTCTATGATGTATTATCATTCGGAATATTATATTCTTCCCTTCTCCCATGATGAAAACGTCCACGGAAAAGCGACTGTTCTCCAGAAGATGCACGGCCTGTATGACGGCAAATTCGCTCAGGCAAGAGCCTTTTATATGTATCATGCCATCCACCCCGGGAAACTTCTTGATTTTATGGGCGGTGAATTCGGTCAGCTCCGCGAATGGGATGAAACCCGCGAACAGGATTGGTTTATGCTCAAATATCCCATTCATGATGCATTTCATCACTATATCAAAAAATTAAATCATCTCTATCTGAAACATTCGGCACTGTTCGAGCGCGATTACACGCAGGGCGGTTTTGAATGGCTCGACTGCAAGCAGAATTATCCCTGCTGTTATGCCATCAAGCGCAATTCCTCGAAAGAATCCGTTATCGGTGTCTTCAATTTCGCCGGCGCACCGCAGGACCATTATGTTCTTCACTGCGATGCCAAACGTCTGACAGTTCTGCTCGATTCCAGTGCTGACATCTACAGCGGAACGCGCCCCGATACTGCCGGTACAGTCATCGAAGGCCATAACGGAGAATTCATCCTTTCCCTTCCGCCGTTTTCCGGAATCTGCCTGCAAGTCGAATAATCCGGAAAATTGCACAAAAATCAAACTTTTTTCAAAAACCACTTGCAAAAATAA
>JAFUWP010000111.1 GCA_017483405.1 Oscillospiraceae bacterium
TGAGGAAGATTCTGACCCCGTATTTTATATTACAGATTTGCTTCCGCATCTGGCTGATGAACAGATGAGAAGAACAGCTCCCCAGATTATCAAGGGCGAAGAATTGAATATCGTCATCGGCTCGATGCCGTTCAAAGCCGATAAGGGAAACGAACTCGTCAAGCTGGCACTCATGAAGCTCCTGAATGAAAAATACGGCATTATTGAAGAAGATTTTCTTTCTGCCGAACTCGAAGCCGTTCCGGCCTACAAGGCAAAAGATGTCGGTTTCGACAGAAGCCTGATTGGCGCATACGGTCATGATGATAAAGTTTGTTCTTATCCGGCTTTCAGAGCCTCTCTGGATGTGCCCACGCCGGAACATACCAGCGTAGTTATCCTGACCGATAAGGAAGAAACCGGAAGTGACGGCAATACCGGCCTGAAATCTTCTTATCTGAAATATTTTCTCGAAGATTTAGCCGAATGCTTCGGCGCAAACGGCAGAGCCGTCATGAGAGCATCGAAATGCCTTTCTGCCGATGTCAATGCCGGTTTTGACCCGACATTTCCGGAAGTGCTCGAAAAGAATAACTGTGCATATCTGAATCACGGTGTCTGCGTGACGAAGTTCACCGGCGCAAGAGGAAAATCCGGTACTTCCGATGCTTCTGCCGAATTTGTCGGCGAAGTCAGAAGAATTCTTGATGAAGGCGATGTTATCTGGCAGACCGGAGAACTCGGCAGAGTTGACCTCGGCGGTGGCGGAACAGTAGCAGCCTATATCGCTAATCTGGATATTGATACAATTGATATTGGTGTTCCGGTGCTGTCCATGCACGCACCTTATGAGCTGGTAGCCAAAACAGATGTCTGGGCGGCATACAGAGCATTTAAAGTCTTTCTGGAATCTTGAGCGGTGAACTGACATGACAAAGCTGATTTCATGGAATGTCAACGGTTTCCGTGCAAATCTGAGCAAGGGTTTTGAAGCATACTTCAAAACCCTTGATGCAGATATGTTCTGCATTCAGGAAACAAAAATGCAGCCGGAACAGGTGACAACAAAATTTGACGGATATGAACAGTATTTCAACAGCGCAGTCAGAAAAGGCTATTCCGGAACGGCACTGTTCACCAGACAGATTCCTCTGAAAGTAGAATTCAATTACGGAACGCATACCGATGAAGGACGGACGATTATCGCAGAATATGAAAAATTCAGATTAATCAATATCTATGTCCCAAATGCACAAAGAGAACTGACACGGCTCGGCTACCGGATGCAGTGGGAAGATGATTTCCGTAATTTCCTGATAACGCTCGATAAGGACAAGCCTCTGATTATCTGCGGTGATATGAATGTCGCGCATCAGGAAATTGACCTGAAACATCCGAAAGCGAATATCGGGAACGCAGGATTTACAAACGAAGAACGCGGAAAGTTTTCGGAATTATTAAAAGCCGGATTTACGGATTCTTTCCGGTATCTGCATCCCGACCAGAAAGATGCCTATACATGGTGGTCATACATGCGTCAGGCGCGGAGCAGAAATGTCGGCTGGCGGATTGATTATTTTCTGGTATCAAACCGGATTGCGGATAACATCATGAAAGCGGAAATCTATCCGGACATCATGGGCAGTGACCATTGTCCGGTAGGTCTGGAAATTGATTTATAAATATTATTTTAAGAAAGGATTTTTACTATGGAAAAGAAAGAAGAAAAACAGACCGCAAAGAAGAAAAAATTCGCACCATTTTATATTTTCGGCAGTCTTGCTGTCTGCGGTGCAAGCTTTCTGTTTCTGCCGATTCTTTTGGACAAGGTGACAGCTACCATTTATAAGAAAATGTATATGCCAGAAGATGAGGAGGAATAAATATGCAAAATTATGTGGAACAGATTCAGCAGTACAGTGTTGAACAGGGCGCAACGGAATGCCTGAAAAAAATCAATCAGGCACTTAGAAATATGAACATGCTGAATATCGTTGTTATCGGGAAAACCGGTGTCGGAAAAAGCACACTGATTAATTCAGTTTTCGGCGAAGAGTTTGCAGAGCAAAGTACCGGAAAACCTGTGACACAAAAAATCAGATATTACGACCATAAAAATATTCCTCTCCGGATTTTTGATACCCCAGGTCTGGAGCTGGAAAAGGAACAGCAGGAAAAATTAAAAGAAGATGTGCTGAAA
>JAFUWP010000112.1 GCA_017483405.1 Oscillospiraceae bacterium
AGCAAACAAGTTCGGTGAAGCCGCACTCCGTGATGCAGTTCCTTTCTATGAAAAAGAAGGCGCATCTTCCGGCATCACTATGACAACCAACGAATAATTATCGCTGAAATAAAACAAGCTCCCATCAAGGGAGCTTGTTTTTTATGATTCTGTTCAAAGGGACTGACTGCGGCTGTAGAGACTGCCGACTTCCAGAATGCCGCTCGATGCGCTCTTTTTGGCATCTTTCAGAGCGCGGTCAATCTTAACAAAAAATCCGTTCACATCCAGACGTTCCGTAGCCTTGTAATGGTAGACACATCCTGAAACGTGGAGCTGTACTTTCAGTTTGGTGACTTCAATCGGTGAGGAAAGTGTTTTCATAATCTGCGGAATCTTGCTGTCAGCCTCGCTCTGTTCGCCGAATTTTTTCAGAACAAAGCAGAATTCATCCGCATCGGTATGATAAATATCAAACGTATCGGAATATTTTTCCTTAACAGTATCCGCAACGGTAATCAGGAAATTATCCCCGAAGTTACGGCCATAATTTTCATTCAGTTCATGGAACGTATCAAAATTGAAGAAGGCAACTGTCACATCATCGGATTTGAGACGTTTCTGAAGTTCTTCTTCCAGCGCATAGCGGTTTTTGAGTCCCGTCAGTATGTTGGTATAGGCGATAGCCGTTGCTTTCCGGCGCAGATGAGAGGCTTCCTGTGCATTTTCCAGAGCATCTTTCTTCTTCTGCTGAATTTCGAGAGCGGCTTTTCTGGCATTGTTCTTCATAAAATGGATAGAATTCAAACCTACGGACATCGTAAACAGCATGAATACAATCACGAACAGGAATTCCTGTGCAATCTTGACATAGAATGTATATGCCGCTTCATTCTGATGCTTTACAACAGCACTCATAGCGGAAGTCGCTTCGTTTTTGAGCGGTTCAATCTCACTTCCGTATTTGCTTTCAATCATGTTCATGAAATAGTTTAATTTTTCTTTATCTGAGAGACTGTTTTCATCATATTCATTGAACATATTGGAATAATTCAGCAGTGCCTGATGATAGGCCTCGACTTTCATCATTGCGGATTCAAAATCATTGATAATCGTGCCGTCAATGCTGGAAAGGTCAATAGCGCGGAACAGTTCGGCTTCTTCGTTCAGCGTGGTAAAATCTTCATGAATATTCTGCACTTCTTCTTCAATCATCTTGAAATTATTCTTATGCACAACGATATTCAGAACACTTTCATTTGTATTTTGCAGATACTGCTCAATCTGCGCGATATGGGTAACGGCATCTTCTGCATGATACAGGCCGTATCCTGAACGGTTGAACGCAAAAATAACAACTGCGAGATTCAACAATGAAAGCACTGCAAATACAGACCCTATAGTCCGGTATACTCTCGGATTAAAGCCCTCCAGTTCTGTATTTTCCTTTTCATGTGAGCGAAATGTTTTCATAGCTGTATACTGCCGTCCGAAATCAGTGATTTTTCTCCCGAACGGCTTTCCCCTTTCGTGATAATAAAAAATTCATACCGAATGAGCATTACCGCACTGCGGCAATGCTCATTCATGCAATCAGGAATCAGCCTTAACTCCAGCAGGGAAACCAGTAATTGAGCCAGTTTGTACCGCTGTAAGAATTCCAGCTCCAGCAGGAAGCCCAGAAATCAAACCAGTCTGACGGAAGTACATAATAGAAATCATAGCACTGTACGGCTGGATTGGAATCTGCAAGCGAGCTGCTGCAATTTCTGTATCTGTCCACTGTAAATATACCAGATGTCTTGGAAGTTACTACGTATGTCCAGTAGTCAGCCTTGACGGACAATTCTTCTGCATTGCCGTTTTCATCCTGAATTGTGCCGGTATAGACACCATTGTTATAGGACAGTGTGCCGGATGCTGTCGAAGTAGATGCTTCAATCACGGGCTTAATTCCTCTGTTAGTGAACTGATAAGTCATATACAGTTCAAGAGTATCGAGATTCAGAGATGTACCGCCCTGTGCCGCCATCAGGCAGCTAGCCATCTTGGTGATATACTGAGAGGCA
>JAFUWP010000113.1 GCA_017483405.1 Oscillospiraceae bacterium
CCGCAGTTGCCGCGGTGCTTGACGAGGGCTTTTTCAACAGAATAAACCAGTTATGTACTGAATCGGAAACGATTCAGCCGACCATAGACTAGAGGAGGGATTTGCCTATGGCAAACGAGAAAAAAACCAAAATCAAATTGACTGATGCTGCGAAGGATTTACAAGTTCCTACAAAAGAACTTGCCGCTTTTATCGAAGACCATACCGGTGAAAAGAAATCGTCCGGTTCTTCGATTACAGAACAGGAAATGAATCTTGCTCTGGAATTCTACAGCCAGAAAGCAAATGTCACCAGCTTCGATGAATATTTTGCAACGAAAAATCAGCCCAGACCGGAAATCAAAGAAGACAAAAAGCCGCATACACCTAAGAAAAGTCATACGGATAAAATGGCTAAGGCAGAGAAAAAAACTGAAAAAACCGAAAAGGCAAAGCCCGTTCAGAAACAGGAAGAACCTCAGCAGGTACAGCCTGCTCCGGAAGTCAAATCCGAAACACCTGTACAGGAACAGCCGCAGGTTTCCAAGAATCGTGATGAGAAAAAACGGCCTAAGAATCAGCATGGCGAAAAAACCCGTCTCGGCGGCATGATGAATTCTGAAAGCAGTGTTGTCAGCTCCGAACGTGTCGAAAATACTGAAAAACGCCGTACTGTCGATACCAGAGGCAGCTATATCGAACTGGATAAGTATAACGAACGCTACGAACAGATTGCTCCTGCTGACAGAAGAAAAGATAATTATTCCACCAAAAAGCAGAAAATCAATCAGAAATCTGCTCAGAAGGGTAAGAAAGTCAGCGGCAGAAAACAGGAAACCGAAGCCCAGCGTCTGAATCGCCTCGAACTCGAACGCGCCAGAAAACAACAGCTGAAAGTCAAGATTCCGGATATGATTCAGGTCGGCGAACTCGCAAGCCGTTTGAAAGTCAATGTCTCGAAAGTCATCGGCAAGCTGATGGGACTTGGTGTCATGGCCAGCATCAACGAAGAAATTGATTTCGATACTGCATCTCTCGTTGCAGAAGAACTCGGCGCAAAGGTAGAAAAAGAAGTCATCATGACGATTGAAGAACGTCTGATTGAATCCGAAGAAGCTGACGAAGAAAATCAGCAGTCCCGTCCGCCGGTTGTTGTGGTTATGGGTCACGTTGACCACGGTAAAACTTCCATTCTGGACAGAATCCGTCATGCAAATGTGACGGCATCCGAAGCCGGAGGCATTACCCAGCATATCGGTGCATATCAGGTGAAGCATAATGGTCAGGTGATTACGTTCCTCGATACCCCTGGACATGAAGCATTCACATCCATGCGCGCCAGAGGTGCGAATATTACCGATATTGCCGTTCTGGTTGTGGCGGCGGATGACGGTATCATGCCGCAGACGGTAGAATCTATCAATCATGCGAAAGCCGCTGGTGTTTCCGTGATTGTCGCTATCAACAAGATGGACAAGGAAGCTGCAAATCCTGACAGAGTTCTCCAGCAGCTGACAGAATATGGTCTTGTCTGCGAAGAATGGGGCGGTGATACTATCTGTATTCCGGTTTCCGCAAAAACAGGCGAAGGCATTGAAGATTTGCTGGAAAATATCCTGCTTGTTTCGGAAGTCAAGGAACTGACCGCCAATCCGGACAGACTCGCAAAGGGTACTGTCATCGAAGCCAGACTCGATAAGGGCAGAGGGCCTATCGCAACTCTGCTTGTACAGAAGGGTACACTGCATACAGGTGATATTATTATTGCAGGCACTTCTGTCGGAAAAGTCCGCGTCATGACGAACTATAAAGGCTCTGTCGTGAAGGAGGCAGGCCCTTCCGTTCCTGTTGAAATCACCGGTCTTGATGAAGTCCCCAGCGCAGGTGATATTTTCGATGCTGTGGAAGATGAACGCCTTGCAAAGGAACTTGTCGAACAGAGAAAGCATGAAGCAAAAGAAGCACTGTTCCAGAATTTCAGTCATAAACTGACATTGGATAATCTGTTCAGTCAGATTGAAGAAGGCGAAACAAAGGAACTTCCGATTATCGTCAAGGCTGACGTACAGGGCAGTGCCGAAGCAGTCAAGACTTCTCTCGAAAAGCTCTCCAATGATGAAGTACGTGTCAGAGTTATTCACAGTGCAGTCGGCGCAGTCAAGGAAAGCGATGTTATGCTTGCGAACGCATCCAATGCGATTATCGTAGGGTTCAATGTCCGTCCCGATAACGGCGCGGCGGAAAGTGCCGCCAGAGATGGCGTTGACATCCGTCTTTACAGAATCATCTATGATGCAATTGAAGAAATTTCAACTGCCATGAAGGGTATGCTTGCACCGAAATTCCGCGAAGTCATTCTCGGAAAAGCCGAAGTTCGTGAAGTATTCAAGATTTCCAGTGTCGGCACGGTTGCCGGAAGTTATGTTCTTGACGGCAAGTTAACAAGACAGTGCCAGATTAGAATTGTACGTGACGGCATCATCATCGCAGATGACCACATTGCAGGACTCCAGAGATTCAAGGATGCTGTCAAGGAAGTAGCCAGCGGTTACGAATGCGGCATCAGTCTCGAAAAATTCAATGATATTAAAGCCGGAGATATTTTTGAAGCCTATATTATGGAAGAATATCAGCCTGAATAATTCCATAGCCATGAAGGGGGAAATAACATCATGGAATATACAAGAATGAGCACAAAAGATATGCTTCAGTACTGCGATGAAGCACTTGCATGGGAAGAATTCGGCCCTGTAGACGTTTTCTTCTTTGAATCTGTAAAACGAATTCTGCTCGGACAGTGCTCCGCGGTGGAAATGCCGGAAGAACCCGAAGAACCTGACGAACTCGCAGAAGTTACCGTTCCGATTCCTGCCGAAGAAATGCTGATTTATGAACAGGCAAGTGAACAGCTCGAAGAAGCAATTAAAGGGGAAACTTTCTTTGAATCCGGCAGTTCTGATTATGTGATAGAGTCTGAATCAGAATCAGAAGAAACAGAGCAAACATCTGATGCTGATGCAGACGGAAAGGAAGAAGCCTGATGCCAAGTTTTAAAAACAGCCGTATGTCCGAAGATATTCATCGTGAGCTGACGGATATTTTCCGGCAGGTCAAAGACCCGCGTGTCAGCAGTATGATTTCTGTTGTCCGCGTGGAGCTTGCAGGAGACGGCTCACACTGTAAAGTGTATGTATCCAGTCTGCTCGGCATGGAAGATACCAGACAATCCGTCAAAGGCCTGCGCAGTGCCGCCGGATTCATCCGGCGCGAACTGTTCGCACGGCTCAAGATGCGCAAAAGTCCTGAACTGACTTTTATTGCGGATGATTCCATCGCAAGAGGCGCGGAAGTAACCAGAAAACTCAGCCAGATAGAACAAACAGAGGAGGTCGCTGATGTCGAATCTGATTGATATTCCGGCAGTTGCCGGATTTCTCAAAAACTGCGAAGATGCTTATATTCTGATTCATATCAATCCGGATGGTGACTGTATCGGTTCAGGATATTCACTTCAGGCAGTTCTGAAACTGCTGGGAAAGCGTTCTAAAGTGATATGCGCTGACCCGATTCCGGAACGGTTTCATTTTCTTCTTCCGGAAGAACCCGAAGAAGATTTTCCGGCCAAGTATATCATCTCTGTTGACTGCGCGGATGAAACCCGTTTCGGCGAACTGGAAGAAACCTACGCCGGAAAAGTTCAGCTCTGCGTTGATCATCATATTTCTAACCGCTATTATGCCGAAAATCTCTATGTCGAGCCGGATGCATCCTCGGCCTGCGAGGTTCTGTATAAAATCTATCGTGAACTGGGTGTGAAATTCACTCCTCAGATTGCAAAATGCCTGTATACCGGCATGGCAACAGACACCGGATGCTTCAAGTTCAGCTGTACCGGTGCGGATACGCATCTGTTCGTTTCGGAACTGATGCGCGAATTCCCCGAAATCAGATATGATTTGATTAATCGGGCAATGTTCGATGTCAAGAGTCCTTCCAGAATCCGCGCCGAAATGATTATGCTCAGTCAGATGGAATATCATCTTGACGGAAAATGTACACTGATATGGGAAACTAAGGCTATCTGCGAGGAAAATCATATCAATCCGAAAGATACCGAAGGCCTGACCAGTCTGCCGCTTCAGCCGGATGGCGTGGAAGTCGGCATCACACTTCGGGAACAGGATGATGATTGGTACAGAATTTCGCTCCGGTCAACCGACAGGGTAAATGTTTCGGAAATATGCGAAAGATTCGGCGGCGGCGGTCATGTCCGCGCGGCCGGATGCAAATTGCAGGGAAAACCCGAACAAATCCGCGAAATACTCTTGAATGCCGTAGCAGAGGCACTTGCATCATGAACGGGATACTCTGTATCGACAAGCCGGAAGGATTCACTTCTTTTGATGTCATTGCCAAATTAAGAGGAATGCTGAAAATGCGCCGTCTGGGTCATGCCGGAACGCTCGACCCGATGGCGACCGGTGTCCTGCCGGTATTTGTCGGCTATGCAACGAAAGCCTGCGGAATTCTGCCGGATGAGGATAAAATTTATGAAGCAGAATTTCAGCTCGGACAGGTCAGCGATACGCAGGACAGCACCGGAACGATTCTGGAAACATACGATTTTTCCGGCATTACCAGAGAAGATGTGCTGAAAGCTGTTCCAAGCGGTCAGATAATGCAGATTCCGCCTATGTATTCGGCGGTTTCGGTAGGCGGAAAACGTCTCTATGAAC
>JAFUWP010000114.1 GCA_017483405.1 Oscillospiraceae bacterium
CTGTTGCATCTCTTCAATATGTGGGATATAATCTTGAAGATTACAGCGACTTATGGGATAAAGCCGTTTTCAAGCCGAAGAAAGAAGACAGAGAACGCCTTATGAGCAGTATCAAAACGCTGAATCAGAGGGAAAATCCGCTTTCTGTTCTGGATACTGACAGTCTGCTGAGATATTTTGCAGTTCATAACTTTGTGAATAACTATGATGGTTATACCAGCATGTTTGTGCATAACTTTTATCTGCATGAAAAAGACGGGATTCTGTCGATGATTCCGTGGGATTATAATCTTGCATTTGGTTCATTCAATTATGAATCGGCGGTTTCGAGCGTGATTGACAGAGAGTTCTTCGATGGCATTCCGGATAAGGGAAACGCTATGAGCACCGAACAGAGCATGATTAATTATCCGATAGATACGCCTCTCTACAGCGTGGAGATGCAGGACAGACCGCTTGTCAATGTACTGTTCAGCAATCCGGAGACACTGGAGCAATATCATGACATTCTGGATGAAATGCTGAAAACCTGTTTTGAGAACGGAACTTATGAAAAATTATATCAGCAGGCTTACGAACAGATTCGCCCTTATGTGGAAAAAAATCTGACATTCTACACGGCGGAGCAATTCGAGAGCGGTACAAAGGCGATGGAATATTATCTGACCTACCGTGCGGAAAGTGTCAGAGGACAGCTCAGAGGAGAAATCCCCTCGACAGCGGACGGTCAGAAAGCCCATCCGGAAACGCTGATTCAGCCGGATGGCCTGAACTTAACGGATTTAGCTGATTTCGGTGCATTAGTTCCCTTTTTGAATAAAGATTTACTCTCCAAAGTACTGAATACATTTTTAGGAAATCAATTCACGTACAATACTCTTGGTGCAGTCGAAGCGATTCATTACTATGCAGACCATCCGGCGAAGCTCGCAAAGAAATTGCCCGTTCTGATGCAGATTCCGGAAATCCGGAGCGCAGTCATGCAGAAAATCGCACCGTATCTGTTAATTTTCGTTCTGTTTATTATTCTGATAATTGTAATACGTTTTCTGCTGAAAAAACAGCGCAGAAACAAAAAAGCTGTTTCTTGAATATGCCGATAATCCGTCATTTCCGGAACATTCCGGAAGTGACGGATTATCCTTTGTGAACAGTTCTTAAAATATATGAAATTTTTTCGACACATATTATTTATTGACATAAACCATAATTTATGCTATAATGTAAATAATACAGACCATTTTGACAAATATCTGATTTTTTCAGGATAAATCTACCGGAAAGAAGGGATTCCCATGCAGGATATATCACACATCACTACAGTCGGCGGACTGCGCGCCATCGAACTGCAATATCGGGTTATAAGGCATATCGCGACCGGCGAAGCAACTTTCTTTCAGGCGAGAACCCAGCTCAACACCCCTGGAATGGGCACACTCATGCCGGAAAATTTTCGGGAAATCGCGGACTTGTCCTCGCAGTCAACGGACTTGTTTCTGCTGGAACTGATGCAGGCAATTCAGGCACATCAGAAATTTGTCGCCCGTGAGGTGAATTTTGAATGGCTTGCCCTGTATATGCCGGTGCATTATCTTCAGCAGATTGCCTGCGACAGAATCCTGATGGAAAACTGCCGGAAATATGACCTGATGTATAATCGTCTCTGTTTTGCCCTGCCTGGCCGTCTTCTTCTGGAAAATGACGGTATCGCATCGAGAACCATCCGTATCCTGCACGGCTACGGCTTTCATTTCATGATAACGGGGTTCGGTGCGCAGAACTGCCCTATTATGAGGCTGACGGATTTTCCTGTTGATTATGTGATGCTCAGTCCGGAACTGACCTATTATCTCAGCCGTGACAACCGCTCGCATAGTGCAGTAGGGGCAGTGGTGAATTTTATCAATGAAATCGGGGCTGTTCCGATTGCCGATGGTGTTACAGAAAGCCATCAGGCTGAAATCTTCTACGAGTTTGGCTGTCCTTACTGTGCAGGCAGACTCGCCGGAAAGTATCTGCCTGAAAGTGACATCCGGAATAAAAATACAACTTCTGATGAGAACGGAGAATCAATGTGAGCGAAGATATTCGTGATATTCTGGAATTAAGACGTACCGCGAAAGAAACCAAACGATATGTTGTTGTCATGCGCGTGATGGGACTGCTTGTCATCATCCTGACTGCGATTGTGGCAATTGCTTATGCAATTTCTTATTTTTATGATAAATTCGGAAGCTTTACCGTGCGTATTGACAAATATGATATGGTAAGGCAGGGGCTCACTTTGTCTGAAACGCCTGACTATGATATAGCCAATGCCCGTCTGGATGCCGAAATTGTCCATGATATGACCAATATCAGCGGTGAAGACCTGCCCCCCAATATCGACATGATTAACGGCGCACATAACGGAGAAAGCTATATCGCTTACACGTTTTACTTAATCAATTCCGGTGATGATACGATTACTTATACCGGAGAAATGACCATCGAAAACGTGACTCAAAATGTAGATGAAGCCATCCGGATTGCCGTTTACAAGAACGGTGAGAAAACAGTCTACGGAAAAACCAAATCCAACGGAAAAGGCAAAGAAAGTGACTGCGACAGTGAATTCACCTCCTCCACGATTGTGATGACGACCAGTCATGAAAAATTCGAGTCCAAAGCGAAAGATAAATTCACAATTGTTATCTGGCTGGAAGGCAATGACCCTGACTGTGTAGATGACATCATCGGCGGGACGCTGAAACTCGGTATGGATTTCCGTATTACGGAATCAACATAAAAAATATTTATTTAAGTCAAGGAGATATGAGAGAAATGAAGAAAGTTCTGAAAACAATTGCCAATGTGCTTTCATGGGCGATTCTTGCCTTTGTGCTGTTGATTACGATTCTTGTCTTTTCATCGGGACGGAATAACGGCGTTGCGAACCTGTTCGGCTATATTCCGCTGACGGTGGAATCTGATTCCATGCTTCCGACCTTCGCGCAGGGAGATTTGATTATCTGCAAGGAAATTGATGACCTGAATTCCCTGAAGGAAAATGATGTCATTACCTTCTGGACGATTATAGACGGCCAGAAAGTCAAGAACACCCATAGAATCATAGAAATCAACGAATTTGAAAGCACCAGAAGTTTTGTTACCCGTGGTGACAACAACTCTCTCAATGACGATATGCCGGCCTATGCCGGCGACCTTATCGGCAAATGGACGGAAGTCAAAATCTCCGGTATGGGTAAAGTAATGAACTTTCTGCGTACCAAAACCGGCTTTTTTATCTGTATTCTCATCCCGATGGCGATTTTCTTCCTGTTTGAACTGTATAAGTTTATTGTCGTACTGATTGAAATCAAGCGTCCGGCCGCTCCGGAAATTGATGAGGAAGAAATCAAACGCCGCGCAATTGAAGAATATCTCGCCGAACAGAAGAAAAATGCTTCTTCCGGCGCAACTACGCCATCCGAAACAGAGGCTTCTGAAACATCAGAAAGCACGAAAACATAACAGGAGCAGTTTATGAATAATTTTCTGAAATGGTTTTTTGCCTTTATTACTGCGATGCTTCAGGGATTCGGTGAAATTTTCATCGGATTCGGACGAGGCATCAAGCAGGTATTCAACATACCGAGTTATGTGACAATGTTCCGGAGTTACTGCGGAAGTTTTTCGGTCGTAGAATGGATATGTGCAGTTCTGGCGATTATCATTGTCGCTGGGATTTATGTCCTGCTGGGGTTCATGCTGGTGCTGGCAGTGCGGAAATATCTTCGTTTCCGGCACTCGATTGTGAGCAATGAAGATTTGCTGGAAGAAATTTCCCTTCTGCAACAGCGTGTGATGAAGCTGATGAAGGAAAAAGATGAAATCATGGCTCTGAAAGTTACTCAGATGGGGCTTTCGCCTTCCGGTGTACTTTCTACAGCAGGAGGAACTGTTTCAGAAACCGCTTTCGGCGAACAGCAGAACGGCGAGGGTGCGCCTGTTACTGTTCCGGCACTTGCCGAGGACGGTGTGATTCAGACGACCGAACAGCGATTCTCAAAACTCATGGAAGTGGACAGTTTCTATAAAAATTATGAACCGCCGGAATATGACAATTCCGTCACGCTGGAAGAATTTGTCGAGCGTTATCGCAATTTTGCATGTTCGCGGATGCATCTGTATTATGACCATAAGACAATCAGACTGTTTCTGGCCGGCATGGCCTCTACCAAGCTGATTATCCTACAGGGTATCTCCGGTACTGGTAAGACTTCCCTTCCCTATTCTCTGGGTAAATTCTTACAGATGGATACTACCATTGCATCCGTACAGCCTTCATGGAGAGACAGAACGGAATTATTCGGTTATTTCAACGAATTTACGAAAAGTTTCAATGAAACCGAAGTTCTCAAACGAATTTATTCTTCCAGTTATAACAATGATATTAATTTTATCCTGCTCGATGAAATGAACATCGCCCGTGTCGAATACTATTTCGCAGAAATGCTCTCCATTCTGGAAATGCCGAACGCGGATGAATGGGCACTCGACATTGTGCCGAACGTCTGGAGCACTGACCCTGTCAAGCTTGACAGAGGGAAAATCGTCATTCCGCAGAATATCTGGTATATCGGCACAGCGAACAACGATGACTCGACTTATGCTATCTCCGATAAGGTCTATGACCGTGCCCAGCCGATTAACCTCGATACGAAAGGCGTGGCCTTCGATGCGCCTGATACGCCTCCGATGAATCTCGGTTATGACCATCTGCATGAACTCTTTGAAGAAGCGTTCAAGCTGTATCCGATTTCACAGGAAAATCTGAAAAAAATTCAACAGCTCGACTTATGGGTTATCGAAAAGCTCAGAGTTGCTTTCGGTAACCGTATTCTGAAACAGATGGGTCTGTTTGTTCCGGTTTATGTCGCCTGCGGCGGCGATGAACTGGATGGCATTGATTATGTTCTTGCCACTAAAATTTTCCGTAAGTTTGAATCTCTCAATCTGGCGATGCTCCGCGAAGAACTCAAGGAATTATGTACCTATCTGACAAAGCTGTTCGGCAAGAATTCCATGCATGAATCTATTGCCTATCTGGAACGTCTTCAGAAACTATTTTAACAGTATTATAATAAGTATCAAGCAAAGGCAGGTGAAACTGATTTGAGTGATGTAAAACATCAGCGGTATGCAGAACCGCCGGACGAGCCGGATAATTTGGACGATTTCGATGATTTTGAACAATTCAATGAGATAGCCGGTCTCCCCGTCAGAAATGCACCTCCCAAAGACGAAGAACCCGATTCTCTCGATGATATTGCCGCCCTGAATGAACTCAGTGATTTCGATATTCCTTATTATGCCAATCCTGTCGAAGAACAGGACGATAAATATGATGATGCCAACAGTTATTATACAGATGATGTGGATGCTGATGATTTCGATGACGATGAGGATGACGATGAAGATGAACTCCCCGAAGAAGAAATTACAGGCTATCGCCCTGGCCAGCTCTACGAGATGTACGGCATGGATGATTTCGATGATATGGACGAAATCCCTGACGAATCCGATATTGATGCTTATGATGACTGGTATGAGGACTTTCAGGAAGCTGTTCAACAGCTCGACCGCGATGCTCTGTTTTCATCACTGAGTCAGCTCCTGCACGAAAGTAAGAATACATTCGCCGTCAACCGCAAGCTCATGAAAAAGACCATCGATGTTTCATGGGTCGAAGCCATCGAAAACGGCCTTGTTCATGTCGATAACTTCCTGAGAAATCCGCGCCGGACTATCGAAGATGTCGAAGAAATCGTTCCGATTGCGCTTTCAAAGAAAATTACAGTCGAATCTATCAAGCATCTGGCACAGCATACCGACCTGATTCAGAGTTATGACAAGAAAACCGGCAAAATCACGCCGTCTAAGATTCTGAATGTCCATAAAGAAGAAAGTCTCATGACGTATGAGAATAAATTCGTCAATACCCTGATTGACAGATTATATTTATTTATTCATATTCGTTATGAAAAGCTTGCCAAAGTCGCTAAGGATGAACAGGTTTATACACTCGGTTACAATACGGACATCAATGACGGCGCAGGCGGAAAATTTAAAGTAGAAGTCAAACTCGAAACAATTTCCAGTCTGGATACCAAAAACGAACATGGCTATACAGTCTGGCAGAGAGTCGAAAAACTCAAGAAAATCATCGAAGGCTATAAGGGTTCGGAATTCTGTACCAAGCTCGGCAATGCCTACATCCGGCCGCCGGTTATGAGAACCAATGCCATCATGAAAAATGTTGACCTCAAAGCCTGTCTCACACTCTGGCAGTATATCGAAGGCTATGACAATGCCGGCTATGAAATCACTGTCGAAGACAATATCGTCCGCCCTGAACAGGAATATATCGAGGATTTCTACAGAGTTGTCCTCATGAATCTGATTCTGTTCCGCTCCAGCATGGAGGGTCAGGATAAGGCCGGAAAACTCCGCGCCCAGAAGAAAAACAAACACCGCACTATCAAGCCGAAATTCATCCGGCATTTTGAAAATGTGCTCTCGGATGACTATTCCGTCAGCACTACCGGCGCGGCCGGTTATATCGACACGGACGGAGAACAGAAAATTGTCACCATACTCCCCAGAGATGCCGATACTGCTAAAATTTATAATCAAATCAGTCAGGTCATTCTGATTGAACAGAATTATCAGACGGAACTCGAAAAAATCCGCAAGGAAAAAGAAAAAGA
>JAFUWP010000115.1 GCA_017483405.1 Oscillospiraceae bacterium
CTTCCAGAACATCCAGAGAACCACCAGAAAGAAAGTACCGTTCGGCGTAGCCCAGATTGGTAAATCGTTCCGTAACGAAATCACCCCAGGGAACTTCATCTTCCGCGTTCGTGAATTTGAACAGATGGAACTTGAATTCTTCTGCAAACCTGGCACTGACCTCGAATGGTTTCAGTACTGGAGAGGCTATTGCAGAGACTTCCTGCTTGGCTTAGGCATCAAAGAAGAAAATCTCCGTCTGCGCGACCATGACCAAGAAGAATTATGTTTCTACTCCAAGGCCACAACAGACTTTGAATATCTGTTCCCGTTCGGCTGGGGCGAACTCTGGGGCGTTGCTGACAGAACGGATTATGACCTGACTCAGCATCAGAATCATTCGGGCAAGTCGATGGAATATTTCGACCCCGAAGATAATTCCAAATATATCCCCTACGTCATCGAACCGTCTCTCGGTGTAGAACGTCTGTTCTTAAGCATCCTGACAGAAGCTTATGATGAAGAAGTGCTCGATGCCGAAAAGAATGACATCCGTACCGTGATGCATCTGCATCCTGCGCTTGCACCGTTCAAGGCGGCTGTTCTGCCTCTGTCGAAGAAGCTCTCCGATGAGGCAAGAGAAATCTTCACAAGCCTTTCCAAGAAATGGCTCATTGATTTCGATGATGTCGGCGAAATCGGCAGAAGATACCGCCGTCAGGATGAAATCGGCACACCGTTCTGCATTACCTACGATTTCGATACCAAAGAAAAAGACCAGTGTGTCACCGTCCGCGACCGCGATACAATGGAACAGGTCAGAATGCCTATCTCCGAACTCGAAACATATCTCGAAGAAAAACTCGCTTATTAATATCACAAACAGAAAAACCCCCTTCCGGATGATTCCGGAGGGGATTTTTCTTATGATGGGAGAAGAACGAAAATTCAAGCATTAAGATGAATCAGGCCGACAATATGTTTCATAATCAGGAGCGCATCTGCGGAAGACGGCACACCATCGCCATCGGCATCGGCACATTTCATACCCTGTTCGGAAAGCTGTTCTTTTCCGAGAATGGCTTTATTCAGAACGATGACATCCAGAATATTAACCGAACCGCTTTCATCAGCATCACCGAGAAGAACAGGAGCTGTTTCTGTAACGGGGTCAGTTACGATTTCGGGGGCGAATTCCTGTAAGAATATGGTATAATTCACACAGTAAGTGGACTGACCGTTCGAGCCGAATGCAATCACATCACCAGCAGAGAAATCCTTATGATAAATCACAAAAGTGACATCATTGGAGCTTGTCGCCGTGAAATCAGTTTTCACCCAGTCTGTCAGGAAAGCCGGAGTATTTTCTACTCTGGAATCGACAGCCACGGAAACGGTAATATCTTTTACAGCAACGGCAGTTCCGGCAACATCGCCCGTAAAGTTTTTAGAATCACATGCAGTCAGAATCTGTTCTGCGCCGTTCAGATATTCCGGAAGTGCTGTCCATGTAAAATCACGGTCGCCGAACAGCAGTGAGCCGACTCCGGCATTTTCAGCGAATTTCCAGTCGGATGCGTTTTCAGAATTGTTCACAAGAAGATTTTCGGCTAAGATGCCATTCACCGGAACAGCATCCTTATTGAACTTGAACCAGTTCAGATTCACGAGATAGCCCTCTCCGCCTGTAAACTTGATATACAGATTATGCTTTCCGGTAATCGCCGGAATGTTGAATGTGACAGTTTCCCACTTCGAGAAACTTCCCGTTCCGGCATAGCTCATGCTGGCAACCGGAGTATTCAAAGAATCGAGATACAGTTCGATTCCGGCCGTGTTGCCCGATAATCTTGCTGTAAAGCTTTTCGCGCCGTCCTCGAAATCAAGACGCTTGTACATCACATAATCGCCGTTTTCGA
>JAFUWP010000116.1 GCA_017483405.1 Oscillospiraceae bacterium
GAATCCTGCAACAGTCAGCGGCATGATGCCGGCTTCTGAACCGCCGCAAATCATCACATCTGCATAACCATGCAGAATATTTCTGTAACCTTCGCCGATGGCTGTCGCACCGGTCGCACATGCGGTCGAAACTGCTGTACAAGAACCGTTCGCCTTGAACTGAATCGCAATGTTTCCGGCCGCGATGTTATAAATCATCTTCGGCACAAAATGCGGAGATACTTTCCGTGCGCCCTTTTCCAGAAGATTCTGATGGTCAGTGCAAAGTGTCTCTACGCCGCCGATACCAGAACCAAAACATACGCCCATTCTTTCGGAATCAATATTGACTTCGCCTTTTTCGGGGTCAGCATTCAGGCCGCTCTGTGCCATCGCTTCGATAGCCGCAATGACTGCAAACTGTGTGAACGGGTCAGATTTCCGGACAAAAGGCTTGCCCAGAACAGCCGCCGTATCCAGATTCTTGATTTCGCCGGCTACTTTATATTTAGAGTCTGAAATATCAAATTTAGTAATCAGGCCGATGCCGTTTTTTCCGGCAAACAGGGCTTTCTGAAATTCTTCAACAGAATTTCCAATCGGGGTGACTGCGCCCATGCCTGTGATGACGATTCTTCTCATGAAGCTTTTTCCTCCTTACATTGCCATGCCGCCGTCAACGCGGATGACTTCGCCCGTGATGAAGTCTGACTGCGGCGATGCCAGAAACAGCGCAAGTGCCGCTACATCTTCCGGCTTGCCGAAATGTCCCATCGGGATAGACTTTTTCAATTCTTCGTTATCCTGAAAACTTGTTGTCATACTGGTCATGATGAAACCAGGGGCAATTGCATTACAGCATACACCCTTCGCGGCAAGTTCCTTTGCCGTGGATTTCGTCAGACCAATGATGCCGGCCTTCGAGGAGGCATAATTCGCCTGACCGATATTGCCGAATATTCCGGATACAGAACTGATATTGATAATCTTTCCGTATTTTTTCTTCATCATGGGGCGATAGAAATTCTTTGTCATATAGAACGCGCCTTTGAGATTGACATCAATCACGGCATCGAAATCTGCTTCGCTCATGCGGAGAATCAGATTGTCCTTTGTGATGCCGGCGTTATTGACCAGAATGTCCACACTGCCGAAATCCGCCAGAATCTGCTTGCAGACTTCGGCAACCTGTGCGCTGTCTGCGACATTGCACTGATAAGCCTTTACCTGTACACCAGCCTGTGCGATTTCCTGCACGGCAGATTCCAGCTTTTCAGGCGGATTAATATCCACAATTGCAATACCTGCGCCGTTTTCTGCAAATTTCTTACATATTTCCAATCCGATGCCCTGTGAACCGCCGGTCACAACGGCAATCTTATTTCTTAGCATGGGGTTTCGTCCTTTCGTTTCTGAGTATAGTTAAGATTTCAGAGCTTCCAGAACTGCTTGGAGAGACTCTGTGCTGTCTGCCTGATATGCTTTTGCATCAGGGAGAATCTGCGTGATTAATTTCTGCAATGTTGTGCCGACACCGGTTTCAATAAAGGTATCAAACCCATCATCTGCCATGCGGCGGATTAATTTTGTCCACTGTACGGGATGATTGACCTGTTCGAGCATGAGTGCCTTCGGGTCGCCTTCATAGGGTGCGGCGGTGTAGTTTGCATAAACAGGAATCTCCGGAAGTTTGATTTCAAAAGATTCGAGAGCTTTTCCAAACGGCTCTACTGCGGGAGTCATATAGGGGGAATGGAATGCACCGCTGACTTTCAGCATCAGACCTCTGCCCTTTGCGGCCTTGACATCTGCGCCGAACGCTTCGAGCTGTTCTTTATCGCCGGAAAATACCAACTGCATCGGCGAATTGTAGTTCACCGGAAAGATTTTATCATAAGGCTTTGCGAGTTCTTCTGCCTTTTCGGAAGGAATGCGGACAACGGCCATCATAGAGGCATCGACACCCTTTGAGGCTTCTGCCATTGCTTTTCCGCGGACAGAGGCGATTTTAAAGCCATCTTCGAGAGAATATGCTCCGCCGAGCGCAAGGGCTGGAATTTCACCAAGAGAAAAACCGGCAAGCCCATCCGGTGTGATACCGTTTTCCTTCAGTGCGAGAGCGGCGGCTAAATCTGCCAGATACAGGCAGGGCTGTGTGTTTTCGGTCTGTTTCAGATTTTCGGGGTCGCCGGTGAAACTCTGTTCGATTGTGCCGGTACGGATAACTTCACAGGCATCATAAAGATTTTTGACAGCCGGAATGCTGTCATAGAATTCCTTGCCCATGCCGACATACTGCGCACCCTGACCGGAAAATACAAATGCTATTTTACCCATTTTGCCGCTCCTTTCAGGCAGTTTTCTGCCTCCTGCATGATTTCAGTGATGATTTCCTGACAAGTCTGTTCTTTTTCCACAAGACCGGAAATCTGTCCGGCAAGGACACTTCCGTTCTTGACATCGC
>JAFUWP010000117.1 GCA_017483405.1 Oscillospiraceae bacterium
CTGGTTATGAAAGAGATAAGTTTTCTTCTTACAGAGCGTTTTTAGCCTACATGATGGCACACCCTGGCAAGAAGATGCTCTTTATGGGTCAGGAATTCGCACAGGTGAATGAATGGAACTATGAAAAACAGCTCGACTGGGAACTGCTTGAAAAGCCTGAACATCAGCAGATGCAGGATTTCACCGCGGCACTGAACAAGCTCTATCTGGATACCGCTGCTCTCTGGGATAACGATGATTCTTGGAGCGGATTCAGCTGGATTTCTCACGATGACTATAAACAAAGCGTCATCGCCTTCCGGAGAATCGCAGATGACGGAAGTGAAATTATCGCTGTCTGCAATTTTGTTCCCGTTACCAGAACAGATTATAAAATCGGCGTACCGTTTTATGATAATTATGAATTACTATTCAGCACTGATGATATTAAATTCGGCGGTCAGGGTCTTGCACTCGAAAAATATGAACCTCTGGATTTCAGTATGCACGGATTCGACCAAAGCATTTCTCTCACCCTGCCGGCACTCTCTGTACTGTATCTGAAACGTGTTCCCAAAAAACAGAAATCCCTTGCCGAACTGGCAAACGAAATTGCTGAACGGAAAGAAAAGGAATCTGCAAAATCAGAAGATGAAAAAGAAGAAACTGCATCTGAACTGACACCAGTGACAGAGACTGAAGATTTATCAGACAAATAAATAATAACCAGAGCAGACAGGAATCTTAAAAAAACTGCTCTGCGGATTTAGGAGGAATTTTTTTATGAATGCTAAGAAAAAAGTCATTGCAATGCTTCTGGCAGGCGGACAGGGCAGCAGATTATATGCCCTGACTCAGAATGTTGCAAAGCCCGCTGTTCCTTATGGCGGAAAATATCGTATCATCGACTTTGCGCTGTCAAACTGCACCAATTCCGGCATTGATACTGTCGGTGTCCTGACACAGTATCAGCCGCTTGTCCTGAATGAATATATCGGCAACGGTCAGCCGTGGGATTTGGACAGAATGAACGGCGGTGTACATGTCCTTTCTCCGTTCGAGACAAAAGAAGGTGCGGACTGGTTTCAGGGTACTGCAAATGCGATTTATCAGAATATGCGCTTTATCGAACGCTATGACCCTGAATATGTTATCGTCCTCGGCGGTGACCATATCTACAAGATGGATTATTCCAAACTAGTGGAATATCACGAGAAAAACAATGCTGACGGCACTATCGCGGTCATTGATGTACCGATGGAAGAAGCCTCCCGTTTCGGCATCATGACCTGCGATGCGGAAAACCGAGTTGTCAGATTTACTGAAAAACCAAAAGAACCGGAATCTACTCTTGCCTCTATGGGCATCTACTGCTTTACATGGCAGAAACTCAAGAAATACTTAATCGAAAATGAAAATGCAAATACCGGCTCGAAGGACTTCGGCAAGGACATCATCCCTGCAATGCTGGCAAATCAGGAGCGTCTGTTTGCTTATACCTTTGACGGCTACTGGAAGGATGTCGGCACACTTGACAGCCTCTGGGAGGCCAATATGGACTTGTTAAGCCCGTCTGTACCGCTCGACCTCTATGACCCCAAGTGGAAAGTATACGCCCGTCATAACAATATGCCTCCGCAGTATATCGGCGAAAGTGCCCAGATTGAAAACTCCATGATTACAGAAGGCTCAAATATCAACGGAAAAGTAGATTTCTCCGTTATCTTCTCCGGCGTTACCATCGAAGAAGGCGCAATTGTCAATTATTCCATCCTGATGCCTGGTACAGTTGTCAAGTCCGGTGCGGTTGTGGAATATGCCATTGTCGGTGAAAACTGCGTTGTGGAATCCGGTGCGAAAATCGGCATCAGTCCCGAAAATATCGAAAACAGAGATGACTGGGGCATTGCAGTTGTCGGCCATAATGTGACCGTATCCGGCACAGCCGTCATCAAGCCGAAAGAAATCATCTCTGACAATGTATAAATCTAAAGGAGCCTCTGTTAGTTATGAGTGTAAATAATAACGTACTCGGTCTGATTTTTGCAAGCCTGCATGATTCGACCGTCATTGAATTAACCAAACACAGAACAATGGGTTCTATCATGTTCGGCGGACGATACAGACTGATTGACTTTCCGCTGTCTAACATGGTAAATTCCGGCATCACGCAGGTAGGTGTCATCACAAAATCGAATTACGGTTCTCTGCTCGACCATCTGGGGACAGGCCGTGAATGGGATTTATCCAGAAAACAGGGCGGACTGCATCTTCTGCCGCCGTTCAGCCAGAGCGGTGAAGGCGTTTACAGAGGCCGTCTGGAAGCCCTCAACAACGTCTGGAGCTATGTGGAACATTCCAAATGTGAATATGTTGTCCTGACAGACTGCGATTATGTTGCCAATATCAATTTTGAAAAAGTTGTCAAACAGCATATCGAAACCGAAGCTGATATTACTGTCGTTTACGGCAAATATAAATACAGTGAAGAATCCGGTTCTTGTGTGGATGTTCTCGAAATGGATGAAACCGGCAGAGTTTCCGCTGTTCTGATTGACCCTCTGCTTTCCGGAGAATGCAATATCAGTCTTGATATGTTCGTGATGAAAAAAGATTTTCTGCGCAAGCTCGTAAAAGATGCCGCCAGCAAGAATCAATACAGTCTCGTCCGCGACTGCTTACAGCCAAAGGTAAAGGAAATCAAGCTGATGGGCTATCAGTTTGACGGCTATTTCAGCAGAATCGACAGCGTAAAGCATTATTATGAAGCTAATCTGGCACTGCTTAAACCCGAAAACAGAAATCAGCTGTTCAAGGCAGGTTCTCCCGTTTATACCAAAATCGGCGACAATGGCCCTGTAAAATACGGCCTTGAAGCAAAAGCATCCAACTCCCTCATCGCAGACGGATGTATCATCGAAGGCACTGTCGAAAACAGTATTCTGTTCCGTGGTGTCAAAGTCGGCAAGGGCAGTGTTGTCCGTAACTGCATTCTGATGCAGGGCACAAACATCGGTGCGGACTGCTCGCTGACAGCCGTTATCACTGATAAGAATGTCACCACCGAAGACGGCAGAGTGCTGACCGGTTCTGACAGCTATCCTGTTTATATCAGCAAGAACGCAAAACTTTGATTCAGGAAGGATGATTTGCTTTGAATATACTGTTTGCCGCAAGCGAAGCTGTACCGTTTGCAGCGTCCGGCGGTCTGGCAGATGTTGTCGGCTCGCTTCCTGCCGCAATCCGGAACAAAGGCCATGAGTGCCGTGTTGTGATTCCGCTGTATAAGTCTATCCGTCCGGAATTCCGCGCCCAGATGACATTCTTAACTAATATTACAGTTGATGTCTCATGGAGAAAACAGTACTGCGGTATTTTTACCGCTATCTGGAACGGCGTGACCTATTACTTTATTGATAATGAATATTATTTCGGACGTGACGGCCTGTATGGTTTCTATGATGACTGCGAACGCTATGTCTTTTTCTCAAGAGCAGTTCTGGAGATGCTTCGCTGTATCGACTTTAAACCCGATATTATTCATGCCAATGACTGGCAGACTGCTATGATTTCTGTTTTCTATCAGGTATTTTATAAATATCAGCAGAATTATCAGAATATCAAACATATCTTTACGATTCATAATATTCAGTATCAGGGCAGTTACGGCCGTGAGGTACTCAATGAAGTCATGGGCATTCCGCTGTATCATATCGGCATTCTGGAATATGACGGCGCAATCAACATGATGAAAGGCGCAATCGAAGCCGCTGACAAAATCACAACCGTCAGCCCCAGCTATGCATGGGAGATTCTCGACCCGTATTATGCACACGGCCTTGACAGGATTCTCGTCAACAAGCAATATAAACTCTGCGGAATCCTCAACGGCATTGATACGGATTTATATAATCCGGAACATGATAATCTGATTGCTAAGAAATTCAGTCCCGCTGACCCGTCCGGAAAAAAAGCCTGCAAAGAAGCTCTGCTTTCGGAACTGGCACTTCAGGAAGGCGATGAGCCTGTTATCGGCATTGTGACCCGTTTTGTTTCTCACAAGGGCATTGACCTGATTCGCTATGTCTTTGAAGATATTCTGAATCTTGGCTACAAATTCGCGATTCTGGGAAGTGGTGAAAAAATCTATGAAGATTTCTTCTCCGAAATGCAGTGGCGTTATCCGGACAGGGTGAGCGTGACGCTCGGATTCCAGCCGGATTTGGCTAAGAAAATCTATGCCGGTGCAGATATGTTCCTGATGCCGTCTCAGAGTGAGCCGTGCGGTCTGGCACAGATGATTTCCATGAGATACGGTACTGCGCCGATTGTCCGCGAAACCGGCGGTCTGCGCGATTCCGTCAAGGATAACGGAAACGGTGACGGCAACGGATTCACCTTCCGGACATATAACGCTCATGATATGCTGGATGCCTGCGCAAGAGCCAAGACCTGCTATGATTCCGAAAACTGGCAGTCTCTTGTTAAACGCGCTATGACCAGCGATTACAGCTGGGATGCCTCCGCGGATGCTTATGTCAATCTGTATAAAGAATTATACTGCCCCGTTTCGCAGACGGAACATCCATAAAAACTTTATCAATCAAAAAGCTGTTCTCCCAAAAGAGAACAGCTTTTTTTGATGCCTTTTTATTATCACAGGCAGAAAAGCTCTGCCGGAGCAGAGCTTTTCCTGTATCACATCGGGAATTATATTACAGCTGAGTAATCAAACCAACGATGTATTTCATGATTGACAGAGCATCGGAAGAATCCGGCGCACCGCTGTTATTGACATCGGCAGCCTTTACCTGTGCTTCAGAGAGTGTTTCTTTGCCAAGAATAGCTTTGTTGATAGTGATGACATCCAGAATATTAATAGAACCATTGCCGTCAGCATCGCCCTTGAGATATTCCTGTACAGGTTCAGTCGTTGTAGTGGTAGTTGTTGTAGTAGTGGTTGTTTCAGTCTGAGTCGTTGTTGCGGTTGTGCCGGCAGATGTGCCGCTGGATGCATAAGCGATATATACCAGATTCATAGCATCACCCTTTGTGATTTCTACTGCACCGGCAGAAACATCAACAGTAACAACGCCGTTAGCATCTGTTGTATACTTTGTGCCGTTCACCTTGATGCCCTTGCTTGCGGTATCTGTTACCAGAGTCAGCGTACCTGCGGAAGGTGCTGTGAAGGTGATGGAAGTAGCAGTTTCCATCTTGAGGGATTTTGTCAGAGTCAGACCGTTATAGGAAACAGCGACATCTTTGGAATTCATGTTTCCGGAAATGGTGTAGAAAGAACTTGTACTTCCGTTTACAGTGAAGTTATGAACATATTCGCTTGCTACAGGAGTTACATTAGATGCTGTTGTAGCAGTTGTTTCCTTCTGAGATTCTGTTGTAGAAACAGGGTCAGATGTTCCGGAAGATGTGCTCGGTGTGGATGTCTGGCTGACACCGTTCATCATGTGATAGCCCAGAGATGCATAAGTACCATTGGAAGGTGTTTCTGCAAAGCCCTTCGGATTCGGAGAACCATCGGCATTTCTCCATGCAGTATGGAAATCTGTAGAACCCATTGCACCAACTGTCAGGGTAACGAAATCGGAATCAGTCGGAGTTACAATATCACCCAGCTTAGAGCCGTTTGCAAGAGTTTCGCTCTTAGCAAAATAGTACTTGCTGTTGTAGTAGATGCCGTTTGTCATTGCGCCGACAAACTTGTCATTGCCTGCCTTGATGCCTGTTGCATTGGTCTTGGAAACATTTGCAACATTGTAATAAGACATCATGTTAGCGAATGTTGCTGTTGTGGAGCATCTGTAAACCATGTAGTTTGCCTTTGCACCCTTCAGGTTATTGTTATAAGCGGTGCAGTTTTTCATGTCGCCGAATTCAGGGTTATTGTTATCGGTAAAGCCGCAGTTGAGGTTTTCAAATGCAAGGCAGTTTTCTACCTTATGGCGAGTACCGACACCGCCGCCGCCGAGCTTGAAGCCATTACCATCGCAGTCGCCGTAGCCTCTGCCGTCTTCGGTAAAGCCGTTACGGAAAGCGATGCAGTTCTTGAGCGTTACTACACCGATAGGGCCAGTTGCTTCTTTTGCATACAAATCCCAGCCGTCATCGGAGTTGTTATAAGAGATACAGCCATCAAAGATATTGCCTTCACCGCATGTCAGCTTGGCAGCGAAGCCGTCAGCATTTTCCATAGTTGCTTCATCGCAGTTGTTTTTGGATGTGCAGTTCTTGACAAGGTTATTTGTAGGCCAGTCAGCAATAGCAGCCGCATCGGTTCTGTATCTTGAAATCTGAAGACCGGTATCTTCGTTATCATTGAAGACCAGCATTTCGATAATATTGTTATTACCGGAAAGAAGCATACCATTATCACCGGCATTATAGACTTCAAAACCATAGAAATGCCAGTAAGAACCATCCAGAACGAAACCTCTTGCAGAATCAGCAACAGTCTGTCCTGTAAAGTCAAAGACTACTTTTGCACCGTTATAAGCAGAAATGGTCTTGTACTTGCCGGCAGAACCGGAATTGTTCTGGTCAATCACGATAGTACTGGTATACTTGTAAGTACCTTCCAGCAGATAGATGCAGCCGCCGGCCGGAACATTCTTGATAGCCGTCAGGACATCAGTCGGGTCGGATGCGGAAGAACCAGAGCCAGAACCGTTCGGAGATGCATAGATAATCTGTGCATAACTTGCCGGAGTCTGAGTAGATGCGGTTGTGGCTGTTGTTGTCTGAGATGTAGTAGATGCTGTTGTGCCTGCTGTAGTAGCAGTAGTAGATGCTGTTGTTGCAGTCGGGTCAGTGGAATCGGTGAATCCGCTTCCGATGGCTACGATGGAATCTTTATAGGATACCAGTGCGGCTTTCAGTGCATCGTTAACAGCATAGCTTGCATCATCAACAGAGTTGTCAAATGTCCACTTGAAGTCACCGCCCTGTACACGGCCTGCGTTAGCTGTTACCTTAGCGGGAACATCTTCTGCCTTGTCAGGGGTGTAGCTGTACATCAGGCTGGAATTGGTATCGAAGTTATTGTAAGCTGTACCGCCCTGCTTTGATGTAACAGAAGAAGGTACTGTTGCAGTTCTGGAAGATGTCACATAAGCATCAAATTCTGTATTGTTTTCAGAATACGGAACAAATGCCTTCTGACCGGTCATATAGTTGCCGTATGCCTTGATAACACCGCCGTCCTCGCTGGAGAATGTGCCTGCACCTTCGGCAATATCAGAACCCTGCATGGAAATCAGCATCGGATACTTGCAGTTTCTGAAATAGTTGTTTTCTACAAATGCAGATGCACCCATTGTCACGCCGACACCGTATTTTGCATTGCCGTCAAAATAGTTGTTGTAGATGTGAACGGAGCATGTTCTGATTCTCGGATGACGGGAGTCAGAATGGTCATACCAGTTATGATGATAAGTAATATAATTTTCTGTGGTTTCGGATTTCATGCCCTGAAGATTGCACTTTCCGTTATCCCAGAAGTGATTATAGGAGTGTGTGATATAAGTAGAAGTCTTAGTATCAAGCGCACCGTCACCCTTTACTTGGTCAGCATCAGAGCCGGCATCGCCATAGAAGAAGTCGCAGTGATGTACCCAGATATGGTCATTCTTCTGCTGAAGTCCGCAGTCATCGCCTTCGGAGCTGTTGCAGTTCATGAAACCGAGGTTTCTGGCTTCTACGTTGGAAGAATTCTTCATAACCAGACCGAAACCGTTGAATGTGGTATCTGTGCCGATACCTTCGATAGTCAGACCGCAGGTAACAGTATCAACATACAGGTCACCGTTAGGCATGTTGGCAGGGTCTTCGATGTTGCCGATAAATCTGATAGCAACAGGGCCTACGCTGGTATTGCTTTTCAGGTTTGTGATGATGTTCTGAATACCGGTCAGTTCGGTATCAACGCCCTTTTTGTTCGGCAGAGTTACCTTGACAGTATCTTTTGTTGCATTGGTAACATAGATAACAGTAGCATTGGATTTCAGAGTACCATCTTCGTTATATGCGCCGGAAGAAGTGCCGTTCACCCAGCCGAAACCGGAACGGTCATTTGCTGTAGAAGTGACTTTTACTTCGGCAGCTTTGGAAGTATCTTCCTTTCCGCTGATAACCGGAACTACTTTGATAGTGTGAGAACCGGCTTTCAGGCCGACAGCATCCACACGGAAACATCCTGCATACTGACGAATCAGCATGGAGTCCAGCTGTGTGCCATCTACGTAGGCATTATAGCCGGATGCACCGGAAACAGCTGTCCATTCTGCATAAGCACCTTCTTCAAATCCGCCTGTTGTGCCGAACTTGACAGTGCTTTCGCTTGCGGTTGCGGTTACAGTAGCATTTTCAGCCGGAGTTACAGTAACTGCCTGTGCAGAAATGCCTGCGGAACAGATAACGCTTGCGGCTGCCAGCAGAGCAGCCAGACTTTTTTTCATTGCTTGCATTCTCATTGGAAATCATTCCCCTTTCAAGTACAGCCGGTCTGCATTGCCGCCCCTCGGCAATTCCGGCTTGATTACATTATAGCAAATTTGATACGAAAATACAATTGGTATATTTGACAAATTATATTTTTAATTTTGGTCAAATTAACCAAAAATGGACAAGTTCATATATTTAACATGCACATAAGAATTTTTAATAATACGACTGCTGTCTAAAAAAGTTTTTTGCAGATTCCGTTTCCCCTACTTGACAAGTACGCTGAAACATGGTATAATAATTTCAAAAAATCAAGGCAGACAGACTGGTATGTCTGCCTTTGTGCGTTCAATATCACCAAAAAAAATCTGTTCCGTTTGTGCATGTATACAATTTTTTTTTAAATTTTCAAAAAAGTGTCATTTTTTACCCCTTTGAATTGTCTTATGTAATAGAACCCCCTGAGACAGGGTTACAAAAAAGGAGGAATTTTTTATCATGACACATGAATATCAGGAAACCAGAAAATTTTTACATGCCAGAATCCGCACATTGCGCAAAAAATCTCGTATCACACAGGAAAAAATGGCACACCGACTGGGCATCAGCCGGCGGACATACGCCAATTATGAACGTGGGATTCACGCAATGCCCGTAGAAGTCCTTGTCTGCATTGCCGATATGTTCGGCACAAGTCTGGATTACTTAACTGGTAGAGAAATGCCATCGGAACAGGAGATGTCAGAAAGCGAGGAGGTTTATGACAGAACCTGCAAAAATCGGTATTATTATAGGAAAAATTTATAAATCCGCCAATCATAGGCAATTATCGGGCATACTGGAAGAAGCATTTTCCAGAAATATCAGCGCAGATATTTTTATTATGCCAGAAGAACATTTTCATACCACCATCGGAGAAGAAAACCTTCTGCACATGATGCAGTTTTCCCTGCTGGACGGGATTATTTTTATTCCGTATTCATTTGCATCGAAAGAATACAGCGACGAAATTGAGCGTTTTCTTCTGGAAAACTGTCCCAAGCCGATAGTACGCATCGGCATTGAGCACAAGCCGTTTGTTCCGGTATGGTATCACGACCGTGCAGAAATGACAGAAATCACCCGCCATCTGATACAGGTGCATCATTGCCGGAATCTGCTTTGTCTGACAGGCCCTGCGCAGAATCCTGTCTCGCTGGAACGTCTGGCTGGTTTTCAGGAGGCACTGTCAGAAGCAGAACTTCCTTATCAGGAAGAAAAAAATGCTGTTTACGGTGATTTTTATCTGTTCGCTTCGCAAAAGCTTGCACAGGAGTTCGCAGACGGAACAAGGGAGCTCCCTGATGCTGTTGTCTGTGCAAATGACCTGATGGCTGTTTCTCTCTGCGATGCACTGAAAAAACATCAGATTTCCGTTCCGGAGGATGTGCTTGTCACCGGCTATGACGGCGCACCGGAATCTGCTCTGCACAGCCCTGCTGTTACAACTTATGCGCCATCATGGGAACAGCTCGGCCGAAATGCTGTCTGTCAGCTCTATGAACTGCTTACAGGAAAAAGCCTTGTCAGCCGAAAATCTGATACCGGAACGCTCCTCTGCCGGAAAACATGCGGTTGTCCGAATCCCGTTTCTGTTTCAGAAAAATCAACATTCAATTATCTACAACTGGAAGAAAATTATATCGACAGCAGTCTTTCCGTCCGGATGCTTTCCTGCACCAGTCTGGAATCTCTTGTCAAAACTGTTTATAATCTGAATTTTGTCTTTTTTGACCCTGAATATTACAATAAAGAATATTATGCACTCTGTCTCTGCGAAAACTGGGACGAGGAAAAACGCCCCTCTCATCAGCATGGCGGTTACTCCGAACAGATGATGAGAATGCATTATCACGGCGGATATACCCTCTTTCCGATTACAGAAATGACTCCGCCGGATTTCCGGACAGAAAAAGTCCCTACTGCTACTTTTTTTTCTGCATTGTATTTTCAGGACAGATGCTTTGGCTATTCCGTTCTGCAATATCTGGGAATTGCAGATGGTGTTAACCCGTATTATCTGCGTTTCTGTCGGGAAGTCAGCAACGCACTCGAATTTCTTCGTGTCCGGAATGCACTACAGAGTCTCGCCTATCATGACTATCTCTCTCAAGTGCGTGATGCGCTTACAGGTCTTTATAAACTCAATCATCTGCCGTATCTCTGGAAAGACTATCAGGAGGCCGTCAAGCTCCGGAATGAAAACTGCTTCTGGATTGCACTCGACATCGCCGGCCTCTATCGCCTTGCCGAAACCGGCGGTTCAATCCTCAAAGATAAATTATTAGTCGCCTTTTCGGAATATCTTCAGAATACTTGCAGTTATCACGAAAAATGCCTCCGCGCCGGTGAAAGCGATTTCCTCATTCTCGGCTCTGAACCCGATTCTTCGCATTATCATAATTTATTTATTCAGAACCTCCGCGACCATTTCGAGCAGTATCAGCGTTCACAGAAACAAGTCGTTCTGCCCTTACGGGCCGCTGTCCTCACAAATGATGAAATTCAACTCCTGACAGAAGAAACTGTTACCGCCGCTGCCGCCGCACTCGTGACGCAGGCGAAATCCAATAAAGCCACCTATTCCGAACAGCTTCATTATAAAGAACTCAAAAAAATCCGGAATCAGATTTATCAGACTCCTGAACAGGAATGGTCTGTCAGTCTGTGCAGTCAGAAGTTAAACATCAGCAGTTCTTATTTCTGCAAAATCTATCAGAAAGCGTTCGGCGTGACCTGCGCTTATGACATCCGCCGTGCCAAAATGGAACACGGAAAATATCTTCTTCTGCATACTGCCGATACCTTACAGGAAATCTCCAGAAAATGCGGTTATGATTACTCCCACTTTATGAGGACTTTCAAGAAATTCTTCCAGATGACCCCTACCGAATACCGCCGAGGAAAATAATTCTTGAACATTCCATGAACTTTATGAACTTTCTGTAAATTCAGAAAAAACATGCCAATATTTTTCGTTCTGAGTTGTTATATAAATAGAAACAGAAAACTTCCCTCAGTTTTCTGCTTTTACCCTCAAAAAAACAATTCAGAAAGGACGGGATAATTTTCATATCACAATTTCATCTTTATATCAAAATCTCCGCATCTCCTAAAATAGATAACTGCCGTATCATCCCTTTACGATACGGCAGTTATTTTCTGTTTATCTTCATCATTATACAGCCTCTTTTTTCTGAGCGAATTTTTCAATTTCCTGATTCACGATAGTTTCAAAATCGCAGAGAACTTTATATTTTGCACGTTCGGGGGTGGATTCGTAAAGTTCCAGAAGTCTGAGCTGTTCTTCGTTGAGGTTGGTTCTGTACTCCCCGAAAATCAGATAGTCTATAGAGGTATGCAGATAGTCGGCAATCTGGGCGAGGACTTCGCCGTTCGGAAGATTGCCCTTTTTCCAGTATCCGGTACTGCTGGTACTTAATTTTAATTCTTTCAGCATAGCTGTAACAGAAGTATGCTGTTCTTTACAAATTGTTCTTAATCTTTCATAAAACATACAAAAAGCCCCTTTCTTATTTGTACAAAACATAGAAACTCTAAAAATCGAGTTTTAGCACTTGACAAATTATTAAAAATAGAGTATAATAACATTAGAGAATATATACAGGCTGAACAAAAAAGCCTAATACTTTATTATAACATTTTTTTGCGATTTTTGCAATAATTTTGTAAATAAAATTTCAAGGGGGTATAAATATGTTAATGGAAATACTTAATGCAATATTTAAAGGCGTTGAAGCTACTAAAGATTACAGAGGAGTATATGAACCTTGGGATACTTATTCTCTAAAATCAGAGTTTAAGAATTTGGCAAAGCAATCTCGTACCATTGATACGGCTGCAAAAATGTCAGCGATTAAGCTGGTTTTAGAAAGCCGTGGAATATATATTGAAAAGAGGTGAGACGAATGGGACTTCTTGATATTTTAAGTGGCGGTAAAGTTGACGTTCCGGCTGATGTGAAAAGACTTTCTGATGCAGAACTTCTCCGGATTTCAAGAACTAATCCGTATGGCTGGAGCATTGCTAAAATGGCTGCTGTTGCTCAAGAAATAAAAAATCGTGGTTTAAATTAAACCAAAATATGTTCATGACAAACAAAAGTCCTGATTCATGAAATCAGGGCTTTTTGTTTTTTCACGCAAATTTCATTGACATACTTCATATTTTAAAGTATAATAAAAAATAGATATTATTCAGAAAGGATTGTATGTTAATGCTCAAAACAGCTCCTATTTTTACAAATCATACCGTGCTCCAGAGAGAAAAGCCCGTTCATATCTGGGGGACTTGCTCCGATGAAAATGAAATCATCACTGTTTCACTGAACGGCTGTTCCGTGCAGACCAAAGTCAGAAATCAGAAATGGAGTGCTACCCTCCCTCCCATGCCCGCCGGCGGTGCGTTTGAAATCAGAATTTCCAGCCCCAATGAGGAAATTCTCTTATCTGATGTCATGATTGGCGAAGTCTGGCTCTGCGGTGGGCAGTCCAACATGGAAATGGCGCTTATCAATTCCGATAATCCTGAACCGGCTCTCGCATCCTGTCAGAATTCCAATGTCAGATTATATCATGTCTGCAAAAGAGGGCATTTCGATGAAGAATTCTTCAAAGAGGAAGAAGCTTCTGTCTGGCAGACTCCCGAACGTGACAACTGCGCCAACTGGACGGCAGTCGGCTATTATTTCGGCGAAATGCTCGCAAAGAAACTCGGTGTCACGGTCGGTCTTGTCGAATGCAATTACGGCGGAACTTCCGCAAGCGCATGGGTCAGCCGTGAAACCCTCGAATCGACCGAAACCGGAAAATTATATCTGAAAGATTATGAAAACGGCATGGTAGGTCTGACCGATGAAGAAGCAAATCAGGCTTATCTGGATTACTGCGATTATCACAACAAATGGCAGGAAAAATGCGCCGAATGCTATCGGAAGAATCCAGAAATCTCATGGGAAGAAGTGCTTGAAATCTGCGGAGAAAACCGTTATCCCGGCCCTTCTGCGCCGATTAATCCGCTCCGTCCGCATGGTTTGTATGATACCATGATAACCAGAATCATTCCGTATAGTCTGCGAGGATTTCTGTATTATCAGGGCGAATCCGATGACCATCGTCCGGAGGGCTATCAGACAATGCTTTCCTGTTTAATTCGTCAGTGGAGAACCGATTTTCAGGATGAGAATCTGCCGTTTCTGCTGGTACAGCTCCCGATGTACGGTTTTGAAGATACCAAACATCAGACGAACTG
The DNA here is from genome assembly GCA_017483405.1 of Oscillospiraceae bacterium. Classification (GTDB taxonomy): domain Bacteria; phylum Bacillota; class Clostridia; order Oscillospirales; family Ruminococcaceae; genus UBA3855. Next base: position 13,750 of record JAFUWP010000117.1, read on the forward strand.
GAGCATTATCCGTCAGGCGCAGGAGAAAATCTACAGAAATACGAAAAATACCGGACTTGCGGTCATTCTCGAACAAGGCGAATTCAAAGAGATTCACCCGAAAGAAAAGCGCATTCCGGCAGAAAGATTATATTTGCAGGCACTGAAAGAAGTGTATCACATTCAGGAAGAAGATACGACTGCACCGCTGTTCCGGTGTGCCTATCCGGAGGGGAACGGGGTTCATATCGAATTTGATAACGCAGAATCCGGCTTGGAACTGAAAAAGCAGTCCGGTTTTGAAATCCGTGATGATTCCGGCGAATGGTATCCGGCAGAAGCAGAAATCAAGGGAAATGCAGTTCTGATTCAGAATCCTGATGTCACTTATCCGACAGGTGTCCGCTATGCGTGGTATAACTATGGTGATGTGACTTTGTTCAGCAAAAATGGCTTGCCGGCATCGCCGTTTGAAGAAAGCATCATCTGAAAACACGAATTAAAATTATTGCGTGATTTATGAAATATATATATGAAATTAAAATGCGTAAATGGGGTATTTCGAGAAGATTATTTATTACTATAAAACATAATATTAACGATTTTCCTATATTAACAACCTTTATTAATATAGATATTGGTATTCAAGCAGAAGATGTACTTAATTTATTAAACAATATTAAAAAAGTTTTAAATAACCAAAGTCAAAAATATGACTGGTTAGGAGAAATATGTGCAATATATGTATGCAAAGAAAAATGTATGATTGTTGATACCTTATCAGGATTCAATTATGATGATGATTACAATTACGATTATCCGCATGTAACTCCTCCCGATATATGCAACTATGAAGAAATAGAAACTGCTGAATTAAAAGAAATACTGGAAGCATGGTATGATGCCGTAACAAATGCTTGCAATTTATCAGATTAAAAATCAGGAGCACAGCTTTTAAGGCTGTACTCCTGAACGAAGAACGCACACACTGATGCTATAATCTTCATAAGGTATCTGACAGAAATCGGCATCTTTCCGACTGCAAAGAACTGTATCCGCTTCAAAAGAAAAGCTGACTTCCTGCATCGGAAAGCCGATACCTCTGCCGATTGCCTTGACATAAGATTCTTTCAGTGTCCAGATTTTTGTGAAAAGCTTATCGGGTTCAGCCGATTCTGAAAGCAGTTGCTGTTCTTCGGGAGAAAAGACCCTCCGGACAACTGCCGGACGCATCTCCCGAACCGATTCGGCATCGACACCGCATTCACGCTCGGAAAGCAGACAGACTGCCAGTCCGGTGCAGTGGCTCAGATTGAAATAAATTTCCGGATAGTGCCGGAAATACGGCTTCTGATATTCCAGATAATCCAGAACAAGATTTTGCTCTGAAATCTGTATCTGTCTGGATTCAGCATATTTCTGAACAGCCGATTTTAATAACGCGTGTGCAGTTTCATGTTCTGATTTCCGGCTTCGCTCCGGCACGGGACAGACGTACAGAGAGCCGAACTGCTCCGGAATCTTGATTTCTTTGATTTTCATGATTACAGCCTCGTTTCGTAGCCTTTCTCTGTCATATAGGAACGCAGTCTCAGGAAGGTTTCTTCACTGATGACATGTTCAATCCGGCAGGCATCTTTTTCGGCGGTGACGGGATTCACACCGAGTTCCTTCTCGAAGAAATCCGTAATCAGCGTATGTCGGCTGTAAATATCCGTTGCTTTCTGCAAGCCGGTTTTGGTGAGTTTGATTTGTCCGTCTTCTGCCATCGTAATCAGACCGGCTTCTCTGAGAAGTTTCATTGCCCGACTGATGCTTGCTTTGGAATAATTCAGTTCTGTAGCAATATCAATCGAACGGATAAAGTCTTTCTTCTTGCTGAGAAGATATATCGTTTCGAGATAATCTTCTCCGGATTCGTGTAACGGCATAATACATGCTCCTTTCTGGATGTAAAAAAATACATTTGATGATATTTATATTTTATCACATCTGACCAGAAAAATCAACCGTAAATCAATTATTTTATCTTAAAAAATTTTAAATTCTCAAGGAGGGATATTTTTTATGAATTCTGCACTTGATGTACAGCATATTTCAAAAAGCTACGGAAAAAAACAAGCCGTCAAAGACGTATCGTTCCGGATTCAGGAAGGCGAAATCTTCGGCCTGATGGGCATGAACGGTGCTGGCAAGACAACCATCCTCCGGATGCTGGCAACTCTGCTCCGTCCGGATGCCGGTGATGCGCTCATCGCCGGAACCAGCATCGTTCAGAATCCCGAAAAAGTCCGCGCATATATCAGCTATCTGCCGGATGAAGCAGGGGCTTACAAAACCATGACCGGAAAAAATTATCTGAAATTCATCGCCGGATTGTATTTCAAAGACGAAAAAGAACAGAAAGAATGTGTGGCTCTGGGGGAGGAAATCTGCGGTCTTGGAGATGCCCTTTCACGGAAAATCAACACTTACAGCCGCGGCATGACCCGAAAACTTGTCCTCGCCCGAACTGTTATGACAAAACCGAAACTGGCCATTCTGGACGAGCCGACCAGTGGTTTGGATGTTCTGAATTCTCTGGACATCAGAAAAACCATCCGCAGATGTGCCGAAGAATACCGTGAGGCAGGCGACTCGATGCTGATGGCCGCCTCCCTTGCGTCTCTGGTTCCAATCTACAATTCCTGGGGGAGGTATGATGAGTCGGCCCGTTTGATATCCCAGTACGACCGTCTTCCTTCCCGTCTGCTTGACGATTCCCGCGTGCGCAAGGGCCGTGAGATCCA
>JAFUWP010000118.1 GCA_017483405.1 Oscillospiraceae bacterium
AGCGATAAGCAGTATGATACCAGCAAGATTATATCGGCTTATCAGTTCGCCGCCAAAGCACACGAGGGACAGCACCGTTCCTCAGGACAGCCTTATATTATTCATCCTCTGGCCGTGGCAGAATCTCTTCTGGAACTGGGCATGGATACGGATACTATCTGCGCGGCACTTCTGCATGATGTTGTGGAAGATACCCCTGCTACGGATGAACAGCTGAGAGAACTGTTCGGAAAAAGTGTCGCAAGCCTTGTGGATGGTGTCACGAAACTGACCCAAATTCCGGTATTCCGTCAGGACCAGAAGAAAGCCGAAAATATCCTCAAGATGCTTCTGGCGATGGATGAGGATGTCCGCGTGATGATTATCAAGCTCTGCGACCGTCTCCATAATATGCGGACGCTCCAGTTCCGTCCGGAGCATAAACAGCAGCAGCAGGCATACGAAACGATGAATGTCTACGCGCCGATTGCAGGACGGCTCGGCATGAAGAAGATTCAGGAAGAACTCGAAACACTTTCCCTGTATTATCTCGACCCGTTTGGTTATTCCGAAATTGTCAGAAAATTCGAGAATACCAAAGAAGAACGCGAACAGTTTATCGTTTCCATCAAGACCAGAATTGCCGAACGCCTGAAGGAAATTCCGTTTCAGCAGACACCGGAAATTCAGGGACGCGTCAAGAGCATCTACGGTATGTATAAGAAAATCTTCAAGGAACACCGCAGTTTTGAACAGGTCTATGACAGATATGCCGTCCGCGTACTGGTATCGACCATGCCGGAATGTTATCTTGTCATGGGAATCGTACATGAGATGTACCGTCCTCTGAAAGACAGAATCAAGGACTATATCGCCATGCCGAAAGAAAACGGCTATCAGTCACTGCATACAACTGTACTCGGCCGCGAAGGTATCCCCTTTGAAGTCCAGATTCGTACTTGGGATATGCATAAAACTGCTGAATACGGCATCGCCGCACACTGGAAGTATAAAGAAGGCATCCAGACCGATAAGATGGAAGAAGGTCTTGCATGGGTGCGGAAAATTCTCGAAGCTCAGAAAACTTCTGATGACCCCGATGAAATTCTCAGTACGCTGAAAATCGACCTCTCGCCTGATAATATCATGGTGATGACTCCGAAAGGTGATGCCATTACCCTTCCGGTCAAGGCAACGCCGATTGATTTTGCTTATAAGATTCATACCGAAATCGGCCATAAAATGATGTATGCCCGTGTCGAAGGCAGAATCGTGCCTCTGGATTATGAACTACAGACCGGCCAGATTTGCGAAATCATCACCAGCAAAGACCCGAACAAAGGCCCTAACAGAGCGTGGATGAATATCGCCAAGACTTCCGAAGCCAAATCCAAAATCCGCGCATGGTTCAAAAAGGAAAACCGTCAGAGCAATATCGAAGCCGGAAAAACAATGCTCGAAAAGGAATTCCGCAGAAGCCGCATCCGGATTCCGGAGGAAGATTATGAAGCCTTCTTCTCTTATGATATGAAACGTCATGGATGCAGTTCGCTCGAAGATTTCTATGCATCCATCGGATACGGCGGTGTCAGCATCAGCAAGCTTTCCCCGAAATGGAAAGATTTGTATCTGAAAAATTATGTGCATCCGGATGAAAATGCTCCCGAAGAACAGCCCATCGTCAAGCCGGTGCAAAAGAATGTCACAAATCAGATTATTCTGGATGAAATCAGTGACTGTGCCGTCAAGTTCGCGCAGTGCTGTAATCCGCTCAAAGGTGATGAGATTGTCGGATTCGTTACCAGAGGACATGGGTTATCCGTTCACCGCACGGACTGTATCAATTACAGAGCGATGCTCTCCCGAAATATCCCCGAAGAACGCGAACGATGGCTCGATGTCCAGTGGACAGATAATTCTTCCGCGGCCATGCGCACAAATCTCGATATTCTCTCTTATGACAGGGTCGGCCTGATGTTCGATATTTCCGCCGTGATGAAAGAAGCCGGCATTTCCATGACCGTTCCGCAGTCGCATAATCTCAAGGGCGGACGGGTACTTCTGGTCATCAGCATTCAGGTGATGAATATGAATCAGCTGACGGCGATTCTCGAACGGCTCAGAAAAATCAGCGGAGTGATTTCCGCAGAAAGAGCATCTTCCGCGCATGATGCCGAAAATACAAAGAAAAATTAAGGAAAGAATTATAGTTATGAATTCGATTATCAGAAAAATGCTGAAAGTGATACTGGCTGTATGTCTGGTGATTCTTCTGGCGGTGGTGGTATATCTGGCGTATGTTTTTCTCACGTATTCCAGAATTGAAGATAATCTACCCCTGACGGTGGAAGGAACTGCCGAGGAAACTGCCCAGACAAATACAGAATACAGAATTATTTCTTATAACGCCGGTTTTGGCGCATATACAGCCGATTTTACATTCTTCATGGATGAGGGAAAGGAAAGTCGGGCACGTTCAAAAGAAAGCGTGGAATCTTGCATCAGTTCTATTGCAGATACCGCTCTGGAGATGTCTCCGGATATTACACTGTTTCAGGAACTGGATACGGATGCCGACAGAAGCTGGCATGTGGAGGAAACTCAGATTGTAAAAAATGCTTTTGCGCAGAGGGGAAATTATGATACTGTATTCGCTCAGAATTATCATTCAGCATATCTGATGTACCCCCTCAATGAACCGCATGGCGCATCGGATGCAGGATTGCTGACAGTAAGCCGTTTTACTGTCACATCATCACTCCGGCGAAGTCTGCCGATTGCAACAAATGTCAAGAAATTTCTGGATTTAGACCGCTGTTACAGTATCTCGCGGATACCCGTCCAGAATCAGAAAGAACTGATTGTGATAAATACACATCTTTCTGCTTACGGAACGGATGCCGAACAGGGCAATCAACAGCTTGAAATGCTGTTCGCGGATATGAAGGCCGAATATGACAAGGGAAATTATGTCATCTGCGGAGGAGATTTCAATCATGATTTTACAGGTTCATCAAGGGAATATTTCAACTCCGGAACAGATAAGGAATACAGCTGGTGTCATCCTTTTCCAGCGGAAGTGATTCCGGAAGGATTCAGCCGGTGCATGGACTATACCGAAAGCATGACGGCAACTTCCAGATATACCAATGAGCCATACAATGAAAATAGTTTTGTTATAATTCTGGATGGCTTTATCATATCGGATAATGTAGACTGTACTTATGTTCAGAATATAGATACAGGCTATCAGTATACTGACCACAATCCGGTGCTGATGAAGTTCATGCTGAAAGAGTAAAAAAATTAACAAATCAGTAAGGAAGGAATTGTGAATGCTGGAACATCTTACAGGACATCTCAGGACAGTCAGAAATCATCGGCGCGAAGTCATGCGGAACTGTTTTCGGGCAGGGATTCCCTGTCAGGGACTTCTGCATGATTTATCGAAGTATTCGCCGACAGAATTCATCCCCAGCGTGAAATATTATCAGGGAACGCGCAGTCCTAACGAACAGGAACGCACGGTCAAAGGCTATTCCGAAGCGTGGATGCATCACAAAGGCAGAAACAAGCATCATTTCGAGTACTGGACGGATTATTCTCCGGAAACAAAACAGCTCGAACCCGTCAAGATGCCCCTCCGCTATGTCGCCGAAATGTTCTGTGACCGCGTGGGTGCAAGCAAAATCTACAACGGGGAGAATTATACTGACAGCAAGCCTCTGGAATATTTTCTGAAAGCAAAGGCAAACCGGAAAATTCATCCGGAAACGTCCCGTTTTCTGGAAATTCTACTGAAAATGCTGGTCATGAAGGGAGAAGATTTTACATTTGCTTGGCTGAAATGGTATCTCAGAACGCATAAAGATTATTGATTTTCGGCAGGATGCTGTTGACTCGAAACAGTATCCTGAATTTTTTTATTTTTTCAGGATTTTTTTGATTTTGCTATTGACAAGAGTGTATATATATGATATAATGTGTATAACGTGTATATACAATCTTAAGATTTAAAACTTGAAATTTCAATGAGGTGCATCTTTTATTATGAATCAGTTTGATATTATCATCAGCAACGCATCCGGCGAGCCGATTTACAGTCAGATTTCATCGCAGATTAAAACGATGATTCTCAGCGGTCAGCTCAAGGAGGGCGATGCGCTCCCGTCTATGCGGAATCTGGCCTTACAGCTCAGAATCAGCGTTATCACAACGAAACGCGCTTACGAAGAACTCGAACATGACGGCTTTATCGAATCCTATACCGGCAAGGGCAGTTTCGTCAAAGCCCAGAATCAGGAGCTTTTCAGAGAAGAACAGCTCCGCCAGATTGAAAAAATGCTCTCGCAGGTCTGCGAAAAAGCAAAACTCGCCGGCGTTTCGCCGGATGAACTGAAAGAAATCTTAGATTTGATTTATGGAGGCGAATCATCATGACAGATTTTGAAAATGCTATCGAGATTGCCAATCTCACCAAAAAATATGACGGCTTTACACTGGATGATGTGAATTTCAATGTTCCGAAAGGCAGTATCATGGGCTTTATCGGGCAGAACGGCGCAGGCAAGACC
>JAFUWP010000119.1 GCA_017483405.1 Oscillospiraceae bacterium
GAAAGGCCTGTGTTTCCTGTTTCTGACGGGCGAATGCTCTTATCACGCGGATGCCGTCAAGGTTTTCGCCTGTATGTCTTGCGATATTATCGAGTTTTTTCTGATTTCGGGTATATAACGGAATGGTCTTGTTCATAACAAAATACAGCAGGAGTGCGACTATCGGGGCGATAATCAGGAAAAGCAGGGCTAATTTTGCATCAATTATCAGCACCATCACGACTGCGCCAATCAACAGAAAAGGCGCGCGCGATGCCAGCCGGATAAACATATTCACCCCCGCCTGCGATGCGGTGACATCATTCGTAATCCGGTTAATCAGTGTCGATGTGCCGAGCCTGTCGATTTCGGTTTCCGAAAGACTGTTGATATGTTCATATAAAGCCTTGCGCAAATCCGCACCGTAGCGGAAAGCGCATCTTGCGGCGAAATACTGACATGTCAGTGCAAAGGACAATCCGCAGATTCCGAGAATCACAATCAGACCGCACATTCTGAAAATATAATTTTCATCCTGATTTGCAATGCCGTTATCAATAATTTTCGCCATTACGACCGGAACGATTAATTCAAAAATGGCTTCCAGCAGTTTAAAGCAAGGGCCTATAATCAGTTCCAGTCTGTATGGCTTCAAAAATTTTAGTAATTTCTGCATTTTTAAGAATTTTCCTCCTTATTTGATTTTCTATATTATACACTATCTGAGATAATTTTGCAAGAGTGAATATTTTTTCCGTTTCGGCCAAAGATATTATCAGAGGTGATTTTTATGATAAAAGAACATGCCGTAAAACAAAAATTAAAAAAACATCTGGGATTTTATCTTGTACTGATGCTCTGCATGGCAATGATTAGTTTCGCCTGCTGGTACGCCTACGAACAGACGAAACAGCAAATCAATATTGATTTGAATTCCGCTGTCGGCGATATTAAAGTCATGGAAGTACAGACCGATATTCCCAAAGCAACAGAACCCCCTACAGAAAGAGAAACCCTTCCGGAAACGAAACCTGAAACCATTCACACTCAGCCGTTAATCGTCCAGCCGTTGCAGACCGCTCCGATTCAGACGGAAGTCATCACCCAGCAGGCCGCCGTGATTGATGCGCCGGAAACTGCTCCGGCCGTTATCGAAACGGAAACGATTGTTCCAACATCAACCGAACCTCCGTGCTGGCCTCTGAACGGCGAAATTATTGAAGATTTCAGTAACGGTGAACTGGTAAAATCCAAAACAACAGGTATCTGGCAGACACACAACGGCATCGACATCGCCGGAACGCTCGGAGATACCGTCTGCGCGGTGAATGCCGGACTTGTCAGAAACATCGAAAATGATGCCCTCTGGGGTGTGACGGTAACAATTGACCATCAGAACGGCCTTATCAGCAGATATTGCAGTCTGAACAGCGGATTATCCGTGAGTGTCGGCGATACGGTCGAAAAAGGTACAGTCATCGGCGCGCTGGGAGATACTGCCGATATTGAAAGTTCTATGCCGACCCATCTGCATTTTGAAGTGTTACAGGGAGAAATCTATCTGAATCCTGCGGAATATCTCGGCAGTCAGACTATTGAAACAGAATCCGAATAATCACAATAAAGAATCAGCCTGAAAACAGATTTCAGGCTGATTTTGATTTAATTCAGGAGTGTGACGAGAACATCCCACAGCGTATGGATGATAACCGGAATCCAGATACTGCGGAATTTCAGCATAGTCCAGCCGAAGAAAGCCCCCAGCAGGATAATCGAAATAAATCCGAAATTCGCAAAATTGGAAATAAAATTTCCGTGTATAATCCATGTCGGGAAGTGAATACATAAGAACAATACCGCATTGATTCCTACGGCAAATTTCTGATTTTGTTCTGTCAAGGTCGCATTCAGCAGAAACGCTCTGAACACGAATTCTTCTGTAATGCCCACAAAAATATATGCGATACATTCCGTCAATCCGTCAGAATTGAAATAGAATCCGTGATGAGAAATTACTGAACTCAGTATACAGTATGCGGTGACACCGCCAAAAACCAGAAGAAAGTCTTTCCATTCTTTCGGAAACTGAAATAATTCCTGTTTTCTGATAAATAAATCATCATCGAATTTCCGGATAAGCATCACTGCCGGAAGTGTCCAGCAGAGATTTTTAATTATCCCGTCAGATACCAGATACCATAAAACAGAATCTTTTTCAATCACCTGACTTAACACCGGATTCAGAACAAAAGCTTTCAGACTCCATACAAGATATAATATCACATAAAATAAAATACAGGCCATCCCGATTTTCTGATTCTTGAATATTTTCATATAATATTTTTATCCTCCGGAACAGGGTTCTGCACGGGCAGGCGGATTAAGCTGTTTTTCGGGAAACTGTATTCACACGGAAAAGAAAATTCCATCATGGCATGATTGAC
>JAFUWP010000120.1 GCA_017483405.1 Oscillospiraceae bacterium
CCCTTGCCAACGAAAATTTAACACTTACCCATAGTATTTCTGAAAGATACATCAGAAATACTATGGCTTAATACTTCTGTCTCAGCAGTTCCCTTTATGCTGGGATAGTTTTATTTCCGGTTTGGATTACAGAGATGTTACCAGACCGACAATATATTTCATGACAGCCAGTGCATCGGAAGAATCCGGCACACCGTTTCCGTTGATGTCAGCGGCTTTGGTCTGTTCATCAGTGAATACTTCCTTGCCGAGAATCGCTTTGTTAATGCTGATAACATCCAGAATGTTGATACTTCCGCTGTTATCCACATCGCCCTTAGCATATTCGATAACAGTGGTTTCTGTTGCCTGTGTTGCAGGAGCTTCTGTTGTAGTGGCTTCTGTTGCCTTTGTCGTGGTGGTAGTAGCTTCTGTTGTGGTAGTGGTAGCAGGCTTTGTGGTAGTCGTTTCTGTAGTAGTTGCCTTTGTTGTAGTAGTGGTTGCCTTTGTTGTAGTAGTGGTTGCCTTTGTTGTAGTAGTGGTTGCCTTTGTAGTCGTTGTCGTTGTTGTCGTGGTGGTAGTAGTCGTAGTTGTAGTGGTAGTCGTTGTCGTTTCGGAAACGATATTCCATTTCTGACAGTTATTGCCGTTTGCCTCCCACTGCTGTACATTTGCACCATAATCAGCACTTGCATTCGCAACTTCGACAAGTGCCTTGTCCGATGATGCATGTGTCAGAATACCATAAGACCCATCGAGATTCTTCGTAAATCTGAACAGCATCGCACTGTCCTTTGTCGAATATGTCACGATGTCGATATTGCCGCCGTTGGAAGAACTTTCTGCTTTCAGCACATAAGTCTGGTCGCGCAGAGAACGGATATAGTAATAATTGCCTGAACCAAATGCTTTCAGAACCCATTTCTGACAGTCATAATCATTCGAGCCCCACTGCTGAATATTACTGTTATCTGCCATAACGCCATCTACAATATCCATCACAAGACCGCTGTTGACGTTCGAGAAGGTATAAACCATGCTGGTATTCATCTCGATACCAGGGTCGGGAACGGATTCGAGTATCCAGTCCTGACAGTTCGCGCCGTTGACAGTCCATTCCTGAACATTTGCGCCATAATCGAAACTGCCGTTGATGACATCGAGAGCGGATTTTTCTCCGGATACTTTTGTTCTGATTTTATAAGAACCATCGGAATTTTTGGTCAGCATGAATTTCTGGTTATCCGCGCCCTTATACTGATAAATATCGATATTTGTGCCGTCAGTGGTTTTCTTGCCTTCGACATCAAGGACATAAGTACCGCCGTCACCCACGCAGGATGCAATATAATAATAGCCATCACCAGCACTGTAGAGTTTCCAAGTATTCCATACGCCGGAATTGTTAGTACCTTCGCCGTTTGCGCCCCACTGCTGAACATTGGCACTGTTTTCAGCGGCATTGTTGGCAACTTCGAGATATAATCCGCTGTTGACGTTCTTGAACATGAAGACAGAACCTTCTGCAAACGTAGCGGCTGTATAAGTATCTGTTGTTGTGTCGGGGTCAGTCGTGGAAGAACCGCCGCCGCCGGATGTGTTCGGAATGCTCGGACTTGTCTTCTGAGATACCCCAGAACTGAAATGATAACCGATGCTCTTGTAAGTACCCTTTGTTTCTGCAAATCCGCTGAAATTCGGAGAACCATCAGAATTACGCGCGGTGTTATGGAAATCCGTACCCATGCCGGAGATTGTCAGGCTGGTGAATTCAGAATCCGATACTGATACGCTTGTACCGGACTTGACTGCACTGCCCGAAGCCGTGAAAGAGCCGTAATAATAACCGCCGTTATAGTACAGAGTATTTTTCATCGTACCTTTGAATTTATCCGTTCCGACAGCGATACCAGCGGCTTTGGTCTTGGTAACCTTAGAGGTATTGAAATAAGATACCAGTCCGGTCATCGTAGCGGAACTGCTGCTTCTGTAAACCAGATAGTTTGCCTTGCTTTTGCCGCCGAGATTGTTGTTATAAGCGGTACAATTTGTCATTTCACCGAATTCAGGGTTATTGTTATCGGTAAAACCGCAGTTGAGGTTTTCAAATGCGAGGCAGTTTTCAACAACGTGACGAGTGCCGACACCGCCGCCGCCGAGCTTGAAACCATTACCATCGCAGTCGCCGTAGCCCTTACCGGATTCGGTATAACCATTACGGAATGCAACGCAGTTACGGATAGTGACAACACCAATCGCGCCGGTCGCTTCTTTTGCATATAAATCCCAGCCGTCATCGGAGTTGTTATAAGAAAAGCATCCGTCAAAGACATTGCCCTTGCCGCAGGTCAGTTTTGCCGCGAAACCGTCAGCATTTTCCATCGTGGCATCATCGCAGTTATTCTTAGAAGTACAGTTCTTGATTAAGTTATTGGTAGGCCAGTCAGAAATGGTTGCCGCCGCCGAACGGTATCTCGAAACCTGTAAGCCAGTATCCTGATTTTCACTGAATGTCATCATTTCGACAATATTGTTACTGCCGGAAAGAAGCATACCGTTATCGCCGGCCTTTGTTACGGTAAATCCGTAGAAATGCCAGTAAGAACCATCAAGGATGATACCGTAATTGGAATCGCCCGTGCCTTCCTTCGAGAAGTCGAACACAACATCCGCGCCGTTGTAAGCCGCGATGGTCTTATATTTTCCGGAAGAACCGGAATTACTCTGTTCAATCTTAATCGGAGACGAGAAGGAATACGTACCGCCCAGCAGATAGATATATCCGCCTGCCGAAACGGAAGTGATTGCTTTTGCAACAGTTGTCGGGCTGGATGTGCTTGAGCCGTCACCTGTACCGTTCGGAGAACAGTAAATGACACTGCTTGCCGCGGATGCTGTCAGCTGTTCTTCCGGAAAGGAAGATGCAGGAATCGCGAATGCGGCCATTGCCAGCAGAGCAGCCGTGATTTTCTTCATCTTGTTTTCATACATAAAATATTTCCCCTTTGCTATGTAACCGTGTTACATTTTTTAATATTATAACAGATTATTCACAAAATAACAATTGGTATATTCACTAAATTTTATAACATCTTTTTATTTGGTTTTGTCTAAAACAGGATTCTAAATTTCAGTATCCTAAAAAAATCCCTGCTCCGGTATTCCGGAACAGGGAGAATTTTGATTCAGAAATGCAGAGGCACTTACTGCATCTTATAGGAATCAATCATCTTCTTGACCATCTGTCCGCCGATTTTGCCGGCTTCTCTTGCAGTCAGGTCGCCGTTATCGCCGGACTTGAGGTCAACACCTACTTCATTAGCGGATTCCATCTTAAAGCGTTCCAGAGCTTCTCTGCCCTTCTGAGTCATTTCGCCTCTCATAGTTCAAATCTCCTTTATGATGATAATTTGATGATTTACTTTTGCGATGCGGCGTTTTCCTTGCCGCAGTAGTATTATAAGCATTCAGCAGACAAATATCACTGTAAATTTCTGGAATAAAAAAATTCACAAAAGCTAGTGACAAATCCCTCAAAATATGCTATAATAGAATTATTCTCTGAAAGGATGATGATACTCTATGATTTATACACTGACGTTAAATCCCGCACTGGATTACCGGATGCAGGTACAGGATTTCAAAACCGGACAGGTGAACCGGACAAGCTCTGAAAAAATCCTCTGCGGCGGAAAAGGCATCAATGTTTCGACAGTTCTGCATCATCTGGGAGTCGAAACAACTGCACTCGGCTTTCTGGCAGGATTCACCGGCGCGGCGGTTTCCGTCCTGATGAAACAGGCAGGCGTTCCGCAGGATTTTATCATGCTCCCCGAAGGCAATACCAGAATCAATGTCAAGCTCATCGCCCAGCAGGAAACCGAAATCAACGGCCGCGGATGCGTCATTGACCGGAATTCCATGAATCAGCTCTGGGAAAAACTCGATAACATGCAGGATGGTGATACTCTCGTGCTCGCCGGAAGTATTCCCGATTCCCTGCCGGATTCCATCTACTGCGATATTATGAAACGCTATCAGGATAAAAATATCAGATTCGCTGTCGATGCCTCCGGCGAACTCCTGAAAAAAGCACTCACCTACAAGCCGTTTCTGATTAAGCCGAATCATCATGAACTCGGCGAACTGTTCGGCGTGAAGCTCCACCGTCCGGCAGAGGCTGTCCGCTATGCGCAGAAACTTCAGGAATGGGGTGCGCGGAATATTCTCGTCTCGATGGCTGAAAAAGGTGCTGTTCTGCTCTGCGAAGATGGTGAAGTCTATCAGCAGGCGGCATTCCGCGGAAATGTCATCAGTTCGACAGGTGCAGGAGATTCCATGCTGGCAGGATTTCTCGCCGCTTATGAAAAATCCGGAAATCCTCTGCAAGCTCTGTATCTTGGCATTTCTGCCGGCAGTGCAAGCGCATTTTCCGAAGACCTTGCCACAAAAGAACAAATTGCTGAATTATTCAAAAAACTCATTAAATCATAATTTCAAAAGGAGGAATTATCATGGGAAATACTGTTGATACCAAAGAAGTTGTCACTGCGATTGCCTATCTAATAGGTGTCCGCAAACATATTATAGAACAGCACTACAGACCTGAATGCGGTGAAGTTCTGGATAAGCTCTATCAAAGCAAAGAAGCTACCGTGATTCGCTATCTCTGCAAACTGCGCACGGCACTGCTCCAGAAATTCAAGAAAACAGATGAAGCAATGCTTTATAACCTGAAAAATCTGAATTCTCTGGAATGGTTCGACCAAGAAAATATCAAACAGCTTGAAAAATGGGATTTTCAGATTATCCGTGCGAATTATCGTTCTGAAAAATATATGCAGGATTTCACGAAACTCATCAATGAAAATATCGACAAATGCATGAATTTATTTCATGGATGGATAAACTGGGATTACATACGGGATTTATTCTTTATTCCCAAATACAGCACCAGCAATATTCTGCGCGAAGAATTCAATAAATATATGGCAAATATTGATTTTTATCCGTTTCAGCTTTATATCCACTGGAAACCGGCAGACCTCAATAACATTCTCTCATCCGACCGCAAATTCCTGAAAGTCATCTATTCCCAGCATAATGATACTTTCACCGATTTCACAAAATATAAGGATGCCGATGATGAAACTAAAAATAATATTTATCAGTTCATACAAAACAGCGAAAAGACTGCCATCGCCGTAGACTGCGAAAATTCGGATGTATTCAAATTATACAGCGTTCTGAAAAGTCTGAATCAGGACGAACTCGCAAGAATCGAAAAAATCACCCTTTATGATGACAGCAATACCACCAGCGGCTGGGACTGGCTTTCCCGTTTTATCAGCATCCCTACGGAACATATTGAAGTCGAGAGAGTCACTGACCGGAAATCCCTCGTAGACATCAAAATGACCGCCAGTGTCTGTAAAGATTATTACGAATCCGGTGTAACTTCTTTTATCATCGTTTCCAGCGATTCCGATTTCTGGGGACTGATTTCCTCCCTTCCGAATGTCAAGTTCCTTGTCATGTACGAATACGAAAAATGCGGAACAGCCATTAAAAACGCACTCTCCGAACATGGCATCTATCACTGCGCGATTGATGACTTCTGTACTTCCGGAACAGACGAAATCAAAAAAGCAGTTCTCTTTGAAGAACTGGAACGGCATTTTCCCTCCCTCTACGGTACGAATGCGATGGAACTCACAAAGGCTCTGTATGAAAATACCAAAATCAAGGCTTCTGAAAAAGAAATAGAAAATTTCTGTACCAAATTTGTCAAAACACTCCGGCTGAAAGTCAATGCAGAAGGTAACTTCATCATAGAAATTCAAACATAAAAAAAGAGCGTTCACAAGACGCTCTTTTTTATCCCCATCCGTTCAGTAAAGCGCGGAAAATACTTCCCCAATCTTATCATGAATACATAATTCCGCCATGCTGTCCGCCGGTGTCGCATCCCGATTGATGATAATCAAATGCTTTCCGTGGAAATATCGCAGAAATCCAGCCGCCGGATACACATTCAGCGAAGTGCCTCCTACTATCAGAACATCCGCTTTCCGGATGGCATCCACCGCCTTTTCTACTATCTGATTGTCAAGCCCTTCTTCATACAGAACCACATCCGGCTTGATAATCCCGCCGCAGTCACA
>JAFUWP010000121.1 GCA_017483405.1 Oscillospiraceae bacterium
CAGAAGCATTGAGCGAAATCTTAAAGAGAAACAAATATTCCGTTGATGCAGTCTATGACGGAGAAGACGGCCTCGAATATGCAATGACAGGCCTGTATGACTGCATTCTGCTGGATATTATGCTCCCGAAAATGAACGGTCTGGATGTTCTGCGCATCCTCCGGAAAAAGCATATCTCCACACCGGTCCTCCTGCTGACGGCCAAATCAGATATTGAAGATAAAATTACCGGCCTCGACAGCGGTGCAGATGACTTCCTGACAAAACCTTTCGTCAGCGGCGAACTGCTCGCCCGTGTGCGCGCACTCACCCGAAGAAAAGGCGAAGTCATTACTGATGAATTTACTTACGGAGATATTGCCCTCAATAAGAGCACATTCAGTCTCAGCCGTGAGGGGCAGTTTGTCAAGTTAAGCCTGAAAGAATATCAGATTATGGAAATGATGATGGCCAATCCCAAACAGCTTATCCCTAAAGAACGCTTTATCGAAAAAATATGGGGCTATGAAAGTGATGTCGAATATAACAATGTAGAAGTCTATATCTCATTCCTGAGAAAAAAACTGCATGTTATCGGTTCTAACATCACCATCAAGACGGCAAGGGGCATCGGCTACTTTCTGGAAGGCGGCGAATGATGCGTGAAAAAATTTCCGATTGAAAAACTCCCCCGCTGGATGCAGGAACTTATCCGGCCGGATGTTATCAAGGCGATGCAAATCAAATTTGTTGCAACAGCTATGGGGATTCTGATTATGGTATTTATCATCATGCTGAGTTCCATCAACATGATTATGAAAACTGTCAGTCAGTCGCAGTCGATGGAACTGCTGACAAAAATCGCCGACAGTGAACGATATAATACGCTCAATGAAGATGACAGGCCACTGGAAGATATTCCTCCGCCGGATGGTCAGTTTCCCCCTCCGGATGACCAGTTTGTTCCGCCGTCAGAATCTGAAACTATCACACAGGCTGAAATCGAAATCGAAAATATTCAGCCTCTCGCGCTGACTCCCGAAAATGACTGGTATCGCTGGTATTATGAAGAATATGCCCATAAAAAATGGGATGACCAGAAACCGCCGAAATTCGATGATGACTATGATGATGACAACTTTGAAGATTTTAAGGATTTCGATGACGAGGACTGGGAAGAATACTGGAACTCTCACGATGTACCTCCGTGGGAACGCGAACAATGGGAAACTCAGCAGTGGGAAACGGAAAATAATCCGCCCCCCGATGAACAGAATCATCAGCCCGTTCAGGAAGAAACTCCTCCGCCGGAAACGCCTCCGGCCGTGACGGAAATTCCGGCCGCGGCTGAACCTGTTCAGCCTCCCGAAGAAAATCACCCTACGGAAGTGCCTCCGCCGCCGGAAGAACCTTCCGAAATGCCCTCTGCTCCGCCCGAAGAAACTGCCGAATCCCTGACAGATGCACCTGTTTCCGATTCTGAAACAGAACCTTCTGCCTCCGAAACGGAAACAACAGAGACTACAGAAACAGCATCGGAATCCGTTACGGAATCTGCTCCGCAGGAGACACCGCCGCCAAAGCCTGACGGCGAAAATCCGGATAACAATCAGCGGAATAACAACAATAACTTCCGCATGGAAATGCGCCCTAATAAATGGAAAGTCAATATCGTGCTCGACCACTTCGCATTGATGGCCGATGCAGATGGTAATTTCCTCGGCATCCGCAACACCGAAAACTATACCGATGAAGAAGCCGAAGAAATCATGTCTGCCATCCTCAGCACCGGAAAACAGCAGGGCATGTACGGCTGGCTACAGTATTACAAAGCGGAAAAAGAATACGGCACTCTGCTTGTCGTGACAGATAAAACTTCCGACCAAGGGTTGCTGAATAACCTGTTCCGGACAACTGTCATCGCCGGCGTTGTGGTTCTGCTGATACTGTTTGCCTTTCTGGTATTCTTCTCGCGCTGGATTACCCAGCCTGTCAAAACGGCTATGGAACGTCAGAAACAATTCGTTTCCGATGCCAGTCACGAACTCAAGACACCTATCGCCGTTCTGACCGCTAATGTGGATATTCTTCAGGATGAAATCGGCGAAAATAAATGGCTCAGTTACATTCAGGAACAAACCGTCCGGATGAATCAGCTTGTCGGTGACCTGCTCCGCCTTGCCAGAATGGATAACGCTACGCAGGAATATGTTTTTCAGGAATTCAATCTCAGTACGGCCATCGAAGCCACTGCCCTGCCGTTTGAGAGTCAGGCCTTTGAAAAACATAAAAATCTGGAAATCGACATTCAGCCCGATGTCACCTATACCGGCAGTGAACAGCATATCCGTCAGCTTGCCGCGATTTTCATCGACAATGCGATGAAATATTCCAATGAACACGGTACTATCAAGATTTCCCTCATCCGCAGAGGTGATAACCGGATTCTGGAATTCTACAACACCGGATGCGAAATCTCACAGGAAGAAACTGATAAAATCTTCGAGCGTTTCTATCGCGGCGATAAAGCGCGGAACAATAAAGGCAAGAATGGTTATGGCCTCGGCCTTGCCATCGCGAAAAGCATTATGGAAATCCACAAAATCAAAATACAGGTGACCTGCGAGCAGGGTGCTTGGATAAGATTTCTAATGACTTTGTAATTATGCACAAAAAAAGTCAACACTATAGAAAATAATTATAGAGCTTGTCAAGAATCCTGAAATATTCTTGACAAGCTCTTTTTTTTATGCTATGATAGGAACATAGCATTACAGAGTGTATTTTGTCGCAATTCAGGCGATGCGGTGCGTTATAAAATGCACAGAAATCACTTTTTGCAGGTTATACAATTTGTATTTTATGCCTGCACTAACGGATTTTAAAAGTTTATCTTTCTGCATTTTATGAGATTTTTACAAAAATTGCATACTCTGTTTGTTCACTATTGACAAGTGCGGTAAAATCATGTATAATAAAAAAGAACTTATTTTCTGATATTTTCACTGCTTTTTGAGGGGAAAGCCGCGGAAAAAACAGAATCATGCAGGGAAAGTGTCTTTCTTTGCATTTTATGTTCCTGCACTGAAATAAAACTTCAAAAGAAACGGCATCCGCTGTTTTTATCACAGCGGTATTTCTAAAGGGGGAGTTAGAATTGACAAAAACAGTAAATCTTGCATATCAGGACAATCTTCAGGAAAATGCAGAACATTCTGCACCCGTGATTGAAATGCATCTGAATGAACAGATGCTTCAGGAACGTATCGCGCTGGAAACGCCCGTTCTTCCGCTGGAAAAACCTGTCTATGAAAAAGTAAAAAGAATCGGCGATGTTGTATGTGCGGCCGCAGCTCTGACAGTTCTGTCTCCTGTTCTGCTGATAACTTCCGCACTGATTGTTGCAGATGATTTTGGCACTCCGTTCTATACGCAGACACGTATCGGCAAGGACGGCAAACCGTTCAAAATTTACAAGTTCCGCAGTATGTACCTGAATGCGGATGCGCGCCGCGAAGAACTTCTTGCTAAGAATGAAGGCAACGGCGCAACTTTCAAGATGAAAAAAGACCCCAGAATCACCAGAATCGGCAGTATCATCCGTAAGACGTCCATTGACGAACTGCCTCAGCTGCTCAATATTCTGAAAGGGGATATGTCGATTATCGGCCCAAGACCGTTTATTCCGTCCGAACAGGAAAATCTTCCTTTTGACAGACTTTCCGTTCTGCCTGGACTTTCCTGTTACTGGCAGATTGGCGGCAAAAATGAGCTTTCACTGGAACAGCAGATTGCACTTGACCGCAAATACATAAAAGAGCGTTCACTTCTGACGGATGTCAAAATTGTATTGAAGACTATTGTGCATGTGCTGACAGGCAAAAATTGTTAATCTTTTAGTAAAATGTTCAGGAACTTCACACTCTGATGCGAAGCTTCCTGTTCTTTATGTAATCAAAAAATAGTAAGGGTGTTATGATTATGAACGATGAAATGAATCAGAAGCATTATTTGAATGTCACGCTGGAGAACGAAAAAGAAAA
>JAFUWP010000122.1 GCA_017483405.1 Oscillospiraceae bacterium
ATAAAAATATTCCGAAACAAAACCTGTCTATGCCAATCAGATTTTACAATTATTGCAGGAAATTCAGGATTATTTATGCGCCCTTCTGCAAAGCGGTTTGCAGTCGGCATCACAGGCGAATTCCGCAAAACTCGCCGAAAAAGCAAAAAATTCCGGTATGCAGGGCTTATCCGATTTGCTCCTGAAATTCAGTCATTCCGCCGAAACTGCCCGTCATTCCATGCAGGACAATATCACCGAAGTCATGCAGGATTACACCTCGATTCAGAAATATATCCGGATTGGCCTCGAAAAATTAGAAGTCCTCTGCGCGCTGGAACACATGAAGCCGAAAGGATTTCAGGAAAATCTGGAAAATTTTTCAAAAATCATGCAGTTGTAAAATTTTTGAACATCTGATTTGCTATAATAAAATCAGAAAATTTGATAAACCATCCCGAAAGGAGCTATTTTATTATGATGTACGCAAACAAAACCATTCACGGCGGTAATTTCCCTTATCTGATGCCGGCATTCTCCGGCATGGGCGTGACAGAGGAAAATATTCAGATTGCTGAACAGTATCTGAATCTGGAAAATCCTAGAGATGACAGCCTGCTTGATAAAATTCAGCAACAGGATTTTTCAAAATATTTCCGTGTCTACAGCGCCGATTCGCAGGCAGTCATCAAAGCTGTCAAGAAAGACATCAACAGAGTGAATTCTGATGAACTGGATGCCCGTTTTGTTCTGCTGATTTATGCCATCGGAGGCACTTCCTGTCCGGAACTCGGACTGTATGAAATCGGTTCTGACTGGCAGAAACTCCGTGAAATTTGTCTCCGCGCACTGTCTTCGCGCTACGGCGAGGATGCACAGGCCATCTATCTGGCAATCAATACAGCAAGATATTCTTCTAATACCATCGGTAATTACGGCATGGAAACCAATTCCGAAAAGCCGGCAGTCTGCCTGAAAGCTATCTCTTACTTATCGGATTATTACGGAAAATTAAAACTGCTCATCTCGGCTATGAATTTCATTCATCCTGAACCGAAAAATCTGTTGGAATCCGTCAAGTCCGCACTCACCGGAAAAAAATCCGATACGCTGATTCAGCAGGCGATGAAAATCATGGATGATGAAATTATCCCTAAAAACAGCTCCATTCCTCAGAAAAATCCTTATCTGACGGCATTAGCACTCGCAAGCGGTTATGATGAAAAATATTTCATCCTGTTCAAGAATGAAATTGCCGGTGTAGTCCAGATTTTTACAGAATGGATTCTGAAATCTCAGGTCGATAAGCCCAGAATTCTGGATGTTATCGAACGCGCAGTGACACCTTATCCGAAATATATCGGCATGATTGCCCATACCGATACCAATGAAGAACGCTACTGGCAGTCCGGACTCAAAAGCCGCGACAGCCGTCTGAAAGACTTAGCCAAAAACTATCCCGATGTCTACAAACAGCAGATGAACGCTGAAACAGATATTGCTGTCGCACAGAATATGGAAAAAATCCTGAAATCCGTTGACAGCTCCTATCAGGGCGGTAATGCCCTCCGCGATAAAGCCCGTCAGAACTGCATTGATGCCATTGCTAGAAATAATGCAAATGAAATAGAACATGTCTCGGAATATCTGTTCGGCTCGATGAGTTCGGAAGAATTTATCAAAACGGTTCTGCCGAATCTCCGCCCGACCAATGCCGGCTACAAAGGAGAAAATACAAATTATGTTTCTGCATTCGGTCTGGATGAGTTCGCGGAAAGATGCATCTGCTACAGAACGATGAAAGATTATGATGCTTTCTATTATCCGCTGAGTTCTCTGCCCGCCTATGGACTCAAAAATCACGAAGAAAAAATTATCGGGATTCTTCGGAAACATGCCGTTCCGATGTCTTTCATCATGAATGGTGTCATCAAGATGGCCGAAAATGACTATAACAAGAGCGTCCGTGAACGCGCTGTCAAGAAATTATGCGAATTCGCTGACGAAATCGCCAAGCTCGATACCAATGCCCTCATTGTCGAGGCAAGATGTGCCAGAATCGAAATCTTAGGCGAATCCGGAAAATATAAATATCTCGATGAATTATTCGATTCCGCTCAGGATTCCAGCAAGAAAGTCCGCGAACTGCTCGTGAAATATCTCCCTGCGCCGTCTGATGAAATCAATCAGAAAATTCTGAATCTGCTTCAGGGTAAGAAAATCGCCCAGCGTGAACTCGGCATCGCACTCCTTGAGAAAAATTTCCCCGATTCCTATAAAGATGCCGTTCAGAAAGCCTTCGATTCCGAAAAGAACGAAAAACTCAAAAACCGGCTTTCTGTTCTCCTGAATGCCGATGTTCCCGAAGTGCAGAAAGCTGTCACTTCCGCAAGCCTGATTGATGATTATACCAAAGGCAATAAGACTAAAAAAGTCGCTTGGCTGTTCCAGAATCCCTTCACACCCGTTCATGATAAGGACGGAAACGAAGTCGAAGAAAAATATCTCATCGCACTGACTAACTGCTATGCATCTATGGATAGCTACAAATTCACCAGAAGTAAAGATGCCGATACCCTCGCTCAGAATCTGAATCAGACGGAATTAGAGCGTTTCGCGCAGGAAGTATTCAGCCGTTTCGTGGATAAGGGCGCAGAAGCTAAACAGAAATGGGTTATCTACTTTACCGGAATTCTCGGCGGTATGGATGCCGTCACATCCTTACGGCATTATATCAAAGACTGGTCGGAACATTCCAGAGGGGCTATCGCCTCCGAAGCGGTTAAGGCACTGGCATTCAACGGCAGTTCCGCCGCGCTCATGGCTGTTGATACCATGGCTCGGAAATTCAAGAACAAACAAGTCCGCAATGCCGCTAACCTCGCACTGACTGAGGCCGCGGATGAACTCAATATCACCCGTGAGGAACTCGCTGACAGAATCGTCCCTGACCTCGGTTTTGATGAAAATCTTTGCAGAATCTTCGATTACGGTCAGAGACAGTTCAAAGTCTATCTGACTCCGGCATTGGAACTCGAAATCTTCGAGGGTGATAAGAAACTCAAAAATCTCCCGAAAGCCGGCAAAACTGATGACCCCGAAAAATCCGAACAGGCTTCCAAAGACTTCAAAGAAATGAAAAAACAGATGAAAACTACCATCCAGAGCCAGAAAGCCCGTCTTGAATACGTTCTCCTCTGCGACAGAAAATGGTCTGCTGACGGCTGGAAAAATTTATTCATCAGAAAACCCGTGATGCATTGTTTCGCTATCGGCTTAATCTGGGGCGCGTATGATGAAAATGATAACCTTCTGCAAACATTCCGGTACATGGAAGACGGTTCTTTCAATACCGCTGATGAGGATGAATATGAACTCCCTGAACATGCGCGAATCGGTTTAGTCCATCCCATCGAACTCGATGACGATACCCGCAATGCTTGGAATGAACAGCTTTCGGATTACGAAATCAGTCAGCCGTTCCCGCAAATCAACAGACCCGTCTACAGATTCCTCCCCGAAGAAAAAGGCAAATCTGCCCTCCAGAGATTTTCCGGTACGGAAATGACCAATCTGTCCCTCATCAATAAGATGACCAAAATCGGATGGGAAAAGGGTCAGGCGCAGGATGCAGGCTGTTTCTATGAATTCTGCCGGACTGACATCGCCAAACAGGAAAAGAACGGTGACAAAATCATCCGTGACGGCTATTATGCAGAATTCAGATTCAGCGGATGCTATATCGCATCCGGCTACATGGATGCCGAAGATGTTACCCTCGAAGATGTCAGATTCTGGAATCTCGCCGATAAAATCGAAGATAATAACGCGCTTAGTATGGATAAAATCAATCCCCGTTATTTCAGCGAAATCATTGCCCAGCTGACCGGCATGTTCGGTCAGGCGGAAGAACAGGACGCTTGACAATCTGCTGATTTTCTGGTATGATATAAGAAATTATATTATCTTTCAGAAAATCGGAGGTATCCAGAAATTATATGAAATCTAAAT
>JAFUWP010000123.1 GCA_017483405.1 Oscillospiraceae bacterium
GGTGAATGCCGCCATCTGCACCCAGATTCTGATTGATGTGTTCAAAGCAGAACAGATTATCAATACCGGCATCGCCGGAGGGATGAAAGCCGGAATCAAAGTGCTCGAAATCGTCATTTCGACAAGCGTACTCCCTCACGATTTGGATGCGCATTTCTTAGCGGATTATCCGCCGTATCATGCGCAGTTCGAGGCCGATGAAGATTTACAGAAACTTGCAAAATCGGTCTGCGATGAAATGCAGATTGTCTCCCATGCCGGAAAAATTGTTTCCGGAGATGCGTTCATCACCGACAGCGAAGTCAAGAAGAATCTGATTGAAAAATATAATCCCTATGCGGTCGATATGGAAACAGCCTCTATCGGGCAGACAGCTTGGAGAAATCAGATTCCTTTTGTCAGTGTCAGATGCATTTCAGACCTTGCTGATGATGACGGCGCGATGTCCTTCGATGAATTTGAAATCTTAGCCGCAAAGAGAGTCGCTGAAATCGTCATGGCGATGTGCGAACGGGAATGAAAAAGAGAAATCTTCTATTTCCGATAATTCTTGTGATTCTGCCGCATGTGATAATGCTGTTGTGGGTAGGATATTGGCTGATATATCATATTTATGATATATTATGGTTTATTCCGTTCATAGCAGAGGCGGTGGCAGGCATCGGATGCGGAGTCAAGGCACTGCATATCATGCAGATGCAGAAACCGGATTTATCAGTAAAGTTTTTTATCAGACTGTTTATTAGTGTCTTGATTTCTGCTGTGATTATCATCAGTGAAATTTTATTTTTCGATAAGCTGGGCTCTGTTGTTTTGATTCCGCCACTCTGTGCATGGATTTCTTCGGTGATGCTGGGCGTTATGACAGAAAATCCGCTGGAAGGAAAAATGCTCGTTCTGATGAATCTCTCTAATTATTTTGCAGTAATATATGTTATTTTTATCATCATGATTATTTTTACATGGCATGTGCCGTGGGTAATCTCGTATAGCTGATTGTTATGAAAGAAAAAATTACTTTTCAGGACTTCGCCGGAATCGACTTCGGAGAAGGCCAAATTCAGTATCATAAAGGCTATGTTTTGTATGTTGTCTGGAATTCCGGAATCCGGCTGGAAGTCATCAGTCAGCCGTATTATCAGTATCTGAGCATTTTCAAAGAGGATGCATGTCTGTATTCTCTGCGGAGCAGTCAGAAAGAAGAATTTCTCTCTTATGTGAAAAATACCGTCAGGGACATCAATGCCGGAAAATTCCGGAATAAGAAATCACTCAGAGAACAGGCATTTCAGATAGTACAGGAACGGAATCTCACCAGTTATATGAACAATACCAAATGGCGGAAATTTCTGAAAATCGTCATGGAAAAACTGCCTTTTCAGCCGGATTATGTCTATAAATTATTATCCGATTCGCCAGACAGAAGTGATATTCAGCCCTTCCGGAGTATTCCGCGAAGTCAGGGCTGTTACTGCGGAGAATGTTTTAATTACTACAGATTCTACGAAATCGAATGGGTCAGGATAACGCCGAAATATACCATCAATCACGGCGGATTGCTTGTTGAGAATCTCGAAGTCTTTGACGAAACCGAAGAACTGATTCAGGAACTTGAAACAGCACATATCCCGTTTGAAAAAGACAATCGGGATGTTATCATTTATGGCTATCGGTAAAGGAATAAAATATGGTTCTGAAAATTGATGCTGATATTGTCCGGAAAGCCTATGCGCCGGAAGGGGAGATATTATTCGACCCTTATACTTATGAATTTCACAGAAAATCAGAAGCCGGTCTGCCGGAATTTCTGCTTGCATTCCCGTCAGTTCCGACAGCGGACGCGCAGAGAGCCTATATCAATGCCCTGAACAACCGGCGGTTAAGAGAACATTTTTCAAGATTATCAGATTCGGAATGCTGGACGGAATTCTGGAATTTCTATGAAAATGATTCCTGTCTGCCGTGCTTTGAAGATTTTGAGCAGAATTATCAGCTTGAAAAAATTAAAATCTGGTGCGAAGAACATCAGATTGCGTATTATATCAACATCAGATAAGCAGGGAAGTCCGGAAGGATTTCCCTGCTTTTACTTGAAAGGCGTGGTATCGTATTTATCTCGGAGCTTTTTGAGGGCTTTCTTTTCCAGACGGGAAACATAAGAACGCGAAATATCCAGTTTTTTCGCGACTTCCTTCTGTGTCAGCGGAATATGATTGTACAGCCCATAACGATGAATCATAATTTCGAGTTCACGTTCATCAAGGCACTGCTCCAGAAAATCATATAACTGCTTGGAATGAATGGAATATTCGACTTGTTCTTCAAGATTTGTGCCGTCTTCGAGGGTGTCCATTAAAGTGAGGGTGTTTCCGTCCTTATCGGTCATAGCCGGTTCATTGATATGCAAATCCGTGAGATGTTTCTTCTGCGCACGGAAATGCATCAGGATTTCGTTTTCGATACATCGGGATGCGTAAGTACTGAATTTTGTATTCTTGTGATAATCAAACGTATCGACCGCCTTGATTAAGCCGAATGTCCCGATAGAGATTAATTCTTCCTGTTCTTCACTTCCGTGATATTTCTTGACGATATGCGCCACCAGCCGGAGGTTATGTTCAATCAGTTTGTGACGGGCTTTTGGATTGCCGGATTCCATAGCTTCAAAGCAGGCGAGTTCTTCTTCAGGTTTAAGAGGCTTCGGAAACAGATTCGGCGTATCTGCGTGGAGAATCCAGAAAAATAATCTGCTGAATACGGTCAACAGCATGACAGCATACACCTCTTTTATAGATTAGAATACTACAGTATATGCCGGAGGGCTTTTCCGTGTGACTGATTTTTTAGTTATTTTCAAACAAGAGGGCGGTTTGTTCGTCATTATCTCCGCCCTCGTAGGTATGGAGGAAAATACCATATTCATCCATGACAGCATATTGTTCGCTGTTTATGGGGTAAATCGTATCGCTGATGTTTTCGTGTTCGGTGATTTCTTCTTTGCCGTCTGCACCGCAGGGGAATTTGATAAATCTTCCGCCGTTGCTGATATGGCAGTCACCGCCGTAGTACTGGTAAAGACTATAGCCGGATACGTCCAGAAACTCGTCTTTTTCCATGTCATAGACAGCATCCTCAAAAAGAATATATTTTCCGACAACAGAATAATGACTAATCCCAAAGCTATCGAAATAAGCGATGTCGTTAGGATATTCAAATGTATGCCATTCCATCGTGTTCATATCCAGATAGCCGAAATAGTCAATACCGTCCTGTAAATTAGCATATACTTTATTCTGATAGGAAATACATCTGCCGAAAGATGCAGATGTGACAGCAATGTCTTTCATCAGACCATGTTCGACTTCTACCTGAGCAGTGGGAAGCTGTATTTCTGTTTTGTCAGACAGATTCGGAGAAAGGATGTAAAGAGTATCCAAAGGAGCATATTCATCATAAGATTGGTTTTTACTGATAAGCAAAGAATCATCATCCAGAATTGCCAGAACAACATAGTAGGGGGAGTCAGGGTTGAATCTGTCCCACATCTGCATAGATGCAAGGAGATTTCCGTCTGCATCTAATTTATTCAGTTTAACACCATCACTATAATCCAGAACATAGAAAAATCCATTTTTATAGATTATCTTTGCATCAGGATAATTTCCGATTATTTTTCCCTCGCCGTTTTGATTAATGGAACATAAAGATTCTTTTGTTCCATGATAAGCATAGGCGGTATTGTTGATTGTAGCAACTTTGGAACTACTGCCAAGATAAGCACAACTATA
>JAFUWP010000124.1 GCA_017483405.1 Oscillospiraceae bacterium
ACACCGAAAGACCCTTCTGAACTTCTCATTGATGAAAATGATGTCAACCGCCCAGGTTTACAGCTGATGGGATTCTATGAATATTTCAATCCGGAACGCATCCAGATTATCGGCAAGATGGAATTCGCTTATTTATCCACCATTGACGAGAAAACCAGACGCGAACGTCTGGAACTGCTGTTTTCCCAGAAACTTCCGGCACTGATTATCACCAGAGAACTCCCCTATTTCTCTGAAATGCTCGAACTCGCACAGCAGTTTGAAATGCCTCTGCTCCGAAGCAAAGAGAGCACTTCTAACTTCATGTCCGGCCTGATTGCCTTCCTGAATCTGAATCTCGCCCCCAGAATTACCCGTCACGGCGTTCTGATTGAAATCTACGGCGAAGGTGTGTTCCTGACCGGTGAAAGCGGTGTCGGCAAGAGCGAAACAGCTATCGAATTAGTCAAGCGCGGTCATCGTCTTGTGGCTGATGATGCTGTCGAAATCCGCAAAGTCTCGAATATCAGTCTTGTCGGCAGTTCGCCCGATAATATCCGCCATTTTCTGGAACTCCGCGGCATCGGCATCATCAATGCGCGCCGCCTGTTCGGTATGGGCGCGGTCAAAATGACCGAAAAAATCGACCTCGTTGTCGAAATGGAACTCTGGAATCCCGAAAAAATTTACGACAGAATGGGTATTGATACCGAATATGCATCCATTCTCGGTGTCAAAGTGCCTTCTCTGACAATTCCGGTAAAACCAGGGCGAAATCTCGCTGTCATTCTGGAAGTTGCCGCCATGAATAACCGTCAGAAAAAAATGGGTTACAATGCCGCAAACGAACTGCTTACCCGTCTTGGCATGGACATGGAAGGCACAGAAACTATCAAAGACTACGATGCATTTTAATTGGAGGCCTGTATATTCATGAAAACAAAACTGAAACAGCTTTGTGACAGTTATCAGATGAAATTCCTCACCGATGTCCCCCTCAGCGGACATACGACATTCCATATCGGCGGAAATGCCGATTACTGGATAGAAATCAATTCCGTACAGGGTCTGGGCGCAGTGCTCGGACTTTGTCAGGAACATCAGATTCCGCGCTTCGTCATGGGAAGGGGCAGTAATATCCTCGCGGCAGATGACGGTTATCGCGGTGTGATTCTGCATATCGGAAGTGCTTTTTCCGATATTTCCTTTACCGAAGAAGATACTATCGTCTGCCAGTCCGGCGCGATGCTTTCGACAGTTGCAAAAGCCGCTGAAGAACATCATCTTTCCGGCATGGAAGCCCTCAGTGGTATCCCTGGTACGGTCGGCGGTGCGTTATTCATGAACGCCGGCGCGTATAAACGCGAAATGAAGGATATTGCCTGCGCCTGCACTTATCTTGATAAAAACGGCACAGAACATACCCTTTCTCAGAATCAACTGGATTTATCTTACAGACACAGCTTTTTTACAGAACATCCTGACTGTATCATCACTTCCGTCACGCTGAAACTCCGGAAAGACAATCCCGAAGAAATTACCTCCCGTATGCAGGATTTCTCCGAACGCCGAAAAAGCAAAC
This sequence comes from Oscillospiraceae bacterium, assembly GCA_017483405.1. Classification (GTDB taxonomy): domain Bacteria; phylum Bacillota; class Clostridia; order Oscillospirales; family Ruminococcaceae; genus UBA3855. The sequence goes on from JAFUWP010000124.1 coordinate 1,562, forward strand.
AGCCTTTGAACTTTCCCAGTGCCGGAAGTACCTTCAAACGTCCGGAAGGCAATTATGCCTCTAAACTCATTGATGAATGCGGTCTGAAAGGCTATCAGGTCGGCGATGCACAGGTCAGCGAAAAACATGCCGGATTTGTTGTCAATCTCAATCACGCTACCTGCGCGCAGGTGCTCCGCCTCTGCCGAGATGTGCATGATAAAGTCCTCGCCGAAACAGGCTATATCCTCGAATTAGAACCCGTACTCCTCGGCGAGCAGGATGGTGATGCTTCATGCAGTTGATTATCATCACCGGCATGTCCGGTTCGGGAAAATCTACTGCTATGAAAGTTCTCGAAGATATTGGCTTTTACTGCATCGACAATCTGCCTCCGCAGTTCATCCCCAATTTTGCCGATGTCTGCACCAGAACCGGCGGAAGTCTCAATAAAGTCGCTATCGCAGTAGACATCCGCACCGGCGAAATGTTTTCCGAAATTCATGAAATCATCCGGACACTCAAAAAAGATATGCCCAGTGAAGTCAAAGTCATCTTTATGGAATCTTCTGATGATATTCTCATTCAGCGTTATAAGGAAACCAGAAGACGGCATCCGCTGGCTGAAAAATATAACAGTCTGCTCGAAGCACTTCAATCCGAACGCGAAGCCCTGCTCCCGCTCCGGTCACAGGCAGATTATTATATCGAAACTTCCAGACTGAGCACATCCCAGCTCGGTGAGGAAATCCGTGATATTTTTCTTGAAAACCGGCTGGATTCGATTGTTGTGAAAGTCATGTCCTTCGGATATAAGTACGGCGTTTCAGCAGAATCGGATTTAGTCTTCGATGTGCGCTGTCTGCCGAATCCGTTCTACGTTCCGGAACTCAAAACCCATACCGGAACAGAAGCCTGTGTCCGTGATTATGTGATGCAGTTTCCGCAGTCACAGACACTTCTGAGCAAAATCAATGATTTGCTCGAATTCTTATTGCCTTTATATATCTCCGAGGGGAAAAGTCAGCTTGTGATTGCCTTCGGATGTACCGGCGGAAAGCACCGAAGCGTGACATTCGCGGAACTTGTCGGCGATGCCCTCAAGGAAAAAGGCTATCGCGTTCACAAGATGCACCGAGATATTAAAAAAGGCAAGCATTAAACAAGAGGTGATTTTTTTATGAGTACCAGAGATAAACTTTTTACCATGCTGGATATGCTTTCCGATGAACAGCTGGAAGGCTTGTA
>JAFUWP010000002.1 GCA_017483405.1 Oscillospiraceae bacterium
GCCTTTATGTCCCTGCGCTTCGAGTTCCTGAAAGACGGTAATCGCGTTCGGGATGCCGGAATGTAATACATTATAGGTATCCACCAGCAGAGTGCAGTCATCCGGATAAACTTTCGCATACGCGCGGAAAGCATCGAGTTCGGTATCGAACATCTGCACGAAACTGTGCGCCATCGTGCCGAGTGCCGGAATCTGAAAGGCTCTGTCCGCGATAGCACAGGCTGTTCCGGCGACTCCGCCGATGTAAGATGCTCTCGCTCCCAGAATCGCGCCGTCATAGCCCTGCGCCCTCCGAGAACCGAATTCCATGACCGGCCGTCCCTGCGCCGCTGTGACGATTCGATTCGCCTTTGTGGCGATTAAGCTCTGATGATTGATACTCAGCAGAATCATCGTTTCGATGAACTGTGCCTGCATCGCCGGCCCTCTGACGGTCAGAATCGGTTCAGAAGGGAATATCGGTGTTCCTTCCGGAACTGCCCACACATCACATGTAAACTTGAAATCTTTCAGATAATCCAGAAATTTTTCACAGAACAGATTCTTACTTCTAAGATAAGCAATATCTTCTTCTGTAAATTCCAGATTTTTCAGATATTTGATAACCTGTTCCAGACCGGCGGCGATGGCATAAGAAGCATTATCGGGTGCTTTCCGGTAGAACATATCGAAATAGGCGATTTTCTCACCGCATCCGTTTTCGAGGAAACCGTTTCCCATAGTGAGTTCATAGAAATCGACCAGCATGGTTAAATTTCTGTTATCCAGTGCTAAATTATTCATGATAAATTACCTCCGAAGTAAGATTAATTCCAGCCTGCGCCATGATTTCGAGTGCGCATTTCTGCATGGAATCGGCATTGTGATTAGGTGCATCGTAAGTTTCAACAGCGTTGACAGGGAGCAGAACTGTAAGCTTTCTGTTCTCCTGATTGCAGAATGTTTTCAGGGTTAAGCAGAACTGCATCACGCATATATCGGTGCAGACTCCGCAGACGACAATTCTTTCAAGCTGTTGATTTTCTTTCAGAAATTCCTGAAATTCCGGTGTCAGGAATCCGTTGGTAGAGTTCTTTTCAATTTTGAGATAACCGCCGATATTCTGCAAAGACGGGGCGATTTCGCTTTCTGATGTACCTCTGATGCAGTGAGGCGGAAACGAATCGAATTCGATGCAGTCCGGCTCATGGCAGTCGGCAAAGGCCACACACGGCAGATTGTTATCTTTAAAGAACTTGAGGAGCTTTTCGCATTCCGGCAGAACCGATGCCGAACGCGGACTTGATAACACGCCTTCTGTTAAGAAACCGTTGACCATATCGACAATCACGAGAGCGGTTTTGCCATCGAGAAAGACTTTGCTGTTTGTAGAAATCATAAAAATCAATCCTTCTTTCTGTAGATTCTGCTGGGGCGGTGCTTGTTTCCGGATGTGAGCTTTTCAGTCGGCTGTATCTTGTCAGAGATTTTCTTCCGGAAGTTCGCTTTATAGAGTTTCTGACCGAGCAGAATTTCATAAA
>JAFUWP010000125.1 GCA_017483405.1 Oscillospiraceae bacterium
ACAAGCTTATCCGTGCGGAAGTGCCTTCGGGATTCGCATCCCGTCAGAAACTCCACCGCTATGCCGATAATGTTGATTTGACTTCACTGTACTGCTATAAACACATTCATGCCGAACATGCGCTGTTAAGCATCGGAACGCTCGGCGGAGGAAATCATTATATCGAAGTCGATAAGGATGAAGATAATCATTTCTATCTGGTAATTCATTCCGGCTCGCGCCATCTGGGCGTGGAAGTGGCCAGATATTATCAGGAGGAGGCTTATAAGCGACTCAACGGCTCGGATGACGGCGCGATTCAAAAGCTCATCGCGGATTACAAGGCGCAGGGCAGACAGAAGGAAATCGAATCCGCGGTGAAAAAAATCAAGAATACAAAAGCAACCAGTGTTCCGAAACATCTCGCTTACTGTGAGGGCGAATTATTCGAGCAGTATCTTCATGATATGAAAATTGCACAGGAATTCGCCGTCTGGAATCGTCAGGCGATGACGGATGTCATCATCAAGGGGATGCACTGGCATGTGAAAGACCAGTTCACAACGATTCATAACTATATCGACATGGAACACAGAATTCTCCGGAAAGGCGCAGTTTCGGCGCAGAAGGATGAAATTCTGCTGATTCCCATGAATATGCGCGATGGCAGTCTGATTTGCCGAGGCAAGGGAAATCCGGACTGGAATTGTTCCGCACCGCACGGCGCAGGCCGTCTGATGTCGCGCAGTCAGGCGAAAGAAACCTGTTCCATCGCGGAATATAAACAGCAGATGAAGGGCATCTACACGACTTCTGTCGGGATGGATACCCTCGATGAATGCCCGATGGCTTACAAGCCGATGCAGGAGATTATCGACAATCTTGAGCCGACTGCCGAAATTATCAACATCATCAAGCCGGTCTACAACTTCAAGGCCGGAAGTGAAGAAAAGCCATGGGATAAGAAAAAATAAAAAATTATCATTCAGAAAGAAGTGATTCTCATGCCTGATATTTGTCTGTTAGGCACAGGGGGAATGCTCCCCCTGAAAAACAGATTCCTGACAAGTTTATTTGTCGAATATAACGGAAAAGCCGTCTTAATCGACTGCGGAGAGGGCACACAGGTCGCCTTCGCCCAGCATGAACGCAAACTCAGCCGGATTGAGATGATTCTCATCACACACGGCCATGCTGACCATGTGACAGGACTGGCAGGACTGCTCCTGTCGCTCGGAAACTGTTCCCGAACTGAACCGCTGGATATTTACTATCCGGCCGGATGGGAACGTGTTATCCGGAATCTGCTGAGTGTCTGCGATTGTCTGCCGTTTCCGGTGAATCTGCATACACTGGAAAACCGGCCTGTTTCGTGGACGGCGGAGAAAATCGACCCGATGCTGACCGTTTCGGCGATGCCTGTTGACCATAGAGTTCCCTGCATGGGGTATTCCCTGACGCTCCGGAAGAAGCCTGTTTTCCTTCCGGAACGGGCAAAAGCACTGGAAATTCCGGTGCAGTTCTGGAAGAAGCTCCATCAGGGCGAAGCGATAACCCTGCCGGATGGCAGAACCATCCATCCGGAGCAGGTGACGGGCGATTCCCGAAAATCCATCAAAATCACGTACACGACCGATACCCGTCCGATTCCGGAAATCGCAAACTTTGCAGAAAATTCTGATTTATTTATCTGCGAGGGCATGTACGGCGATACTGACAAAAAAGAAAGCATGAATCAGAAAGGTCATTCGCTGATGCAGGATGCCTGCCGGCTTGCCAGTGAAGCTCATGCCGAACGCTTATGGCTGACACATTACAGTCCGGCCGAGATGAATCCGGAAATCTGGCTTTCAGAATTGCAGAAGATTTTCCCGAATGTGGTGATTTCCAAAGACGGCGAAAGCATCAGCTTATAATTTTTTATCATGAAAGGGGATAATTATCATGAAAGAAACAAAATTCGTTCCTTACGAAAAACTCAGCAAAAAGGCGCAGAAAGAACTGAATCAGAAAAAGCGTTCCGGATGGGGTGAACTCAATCCCGCAATGCGCGTGGAGGAAAATCCGAAAGCTTACAAGCGTCATTCCAAACATCGAAACAGAGAAAGAGAGTTTAACTATTATGCATGAAATTCAGCAGGAAACCCAGAAACCCAGAGCTATCCTCATCGGCATTGATACTGGTGAGTATGATGCACAAATTTCCATG
>JAFUWP010000126.1 GCA_017483405.1 Oscillospiraceae bacterium
AGGGTCATGATGAAAGACAATAGAACCATCCACACCGATGCCAAGTTCTTTCAGTACGGCAGTCAGGCCATGTGCATAGGCTGAACCGGTCATAACAAATCCGTATAAGCCTTTCAGTTTTTCGCGGAGTGCATCGAGTTCCGGCTGAATGCGCTGATGTTCGCTTTCGATATAATCTTCTACAATATCTTCCTTGCCGACTACTCTGGCAATGGCACGAAGCCATTCATCGGTTGCGGCGATGCCGTAAGGCTGAGGAGCATTTATCTGCGGAACGCCGAAATGTTCTTCCAGAGCTGTTGCCATATACGAACCGAGTGTATGGCAGAAGGTGGTAGTTGCGGCGGCTTCACTTGCCTGTTTGAGTTCATCATAGCTAGCCATATCCACCAGATAATTGACACGCAGTCCGAGCGGTTTCAGAATATCGCTGAAATAATCCGTTCCCCATAACTGCACAATATTGATTAAATCTTCCTGTTTTTTCTGGGGATGTTTTTCCACAATGCTCCGGAGAATGCCGTGCTGTGATATATCAAATCCGGTGCTCCAGTGCTTGGAACGGAATCCCTCGCAGTGCAACGGGATAACCTCAATACCGAGTTCATCCTGAAGTTCATCCGCGATACTGTCAATATCTTCGCCGATAATCGCGGTGGAGCAGGCCATTGAGATGAAAATTGCCTTCGGAGAATATCTGTAATATGCATCACGGATAGTCTGTCTTAACTTGTCACTCGCGCCGAAGACCATATCTCTTTCAAGCAGATTCGTGCTTAAAATGCTGACTGTCTGGGGCTGTTTGTGCCGTCTGGCAAGACCGATATTCATGGAGATATTTAATCCATGCTGCTGGGCAGAACATCCGATAGGCGAATGTTCTACTAAAATGCAGTCTGTCAGATTACCAATCTGGCAGGCAACCATAGCATGAGCGCAGGTTGTTTCCTGACTGAACGGCATATTCAGTTCGCAGAGCTGGCAGGCACGGCCGCGTTTTCCGCAGCATTTCTGGTTTTTTTCTGCACTTCTTTCTTCATAATCGGAAGCTTTTGTCAGTTCCAGAGCTGTTCCGTCCCATGATGTGATTGTACCGAGTCTCATTTCGCGGTTATCGCACTCGGACATGGATAAATTAATTTTTCTAGTTGATGTCATAAATCCTGACCACCTTTATTATATATTTTTTATATTTATGAATTTTTCCATCTGAGGAAATATCTCTGCAACGCTGTGGAAAGCACCGAAATCAGACAGATGATAATCCCCAGAATGATGATGCCTAAAATGACTCGCGGATAATCTCCGAATTTCGCATAATACTGTACATAATAGCCGATACCGGACTGACCGCCTATCATTTCGGCAGAAGTCAGCATCAGAAAAGAAACGCCTAATCCCTGCGCCGCTCCGGCAAAGATGTTCGGCAGTGCGGAAGGGATAATTACATGCAGTAACAGGGAAACCGTTCCGACACTTAAAGATTTTGCCATATCGAGAATACCCTTTTCCACGCTGGAAACACCGGCTATCGTGCCTTTCATAATCGGCCAGTATGCCGACAGAAAGATAATAAATTTAGAAACTGTATCGAATGACGGGAGCAGGGCTATCGAATACGGAACGAATACAATCGGCGGAATCGCCCCTGCAAAGTTCACAATATGCGTTGCTGTCGGCCGTACTTTCCGGAATGAACCCAGAATGACTCCCATCGGCACTCCCAGAAGAAGTGCGTAAATATAACCTGTAAATACGGTTTTCAGTGAGCTGACTGCGCCTTCTGAAAGTTTGCTGGTATCTTTCACCAGATACCAGACAACTTCCCCTGGAGCTGGAAAAATCAGCGGGTCGAGTATCTGCGTTTTCGGGACGAGAATTGTCCATGCTGAAACAACAACATAAATTACGGACAGGATATTCCCGAAATCTCTCAGAAAATCTTCTTTTTTCGAGAATGCCGAAAACGAAAGAAATGTCACCTCGGCAATAAAAACCGTCACAAGCAGATAAGGTTTATATTCTTCAGCCCCCGTTTGCGAGGGGAGAAACTGAATCAGCAGTAAAACTGCGAATAATAGATGTGTGATTCTCAGAAATCGCTTTCTGACTGTCATGATTTGCCTCCTGTTCTGCATCGTAGAAGGAAAGAACAATTTCTTTCCGGAAATTTCTGTATTCTTCGGTATCGGTCAGATTTTCGCGGATTCTGGGACGTGCAAAGGGTACTTTGATGTCCTTGTAAATCCGTCCTGGATTCGGCTGCATGATGATGATTCTGTCAGATAAGAAAATAGATTC
>JAFUWP010000127.1 GCA_017483405.1 Oscillospiraceae bacterium
AGGGGCTTCATCTTGACGAACCACTGCGTTGAAACTTTCGGTTCTACGGTTGTTCCACAGCGGTAGCATGTGCCGACATTATGGTTATAATCTTCGGTGCGGACGAGTGCGCCTTCTTCTTCGAGGTCTTTCACGATAGCTTTACGGGCTTCGTATCTGTCCATGCCGGCATATTTCGGATAATCTTCTGTAATTTTCGCATCATCGGTCATCACATTGATAACTTCCAGATGATGACGCTTGCCGACTTCAAAGTCGTTAGGGTCGTGAGCCGGTGTGATTTTGACAACGCCTGTTCCGAAATCCATTTCTACATAATCATCCGCGATAACCGGAATTTCTCTGTGAACGATAGGCAGAATCAGCATTTTTCCGACAAGATGCTTATATCTTTCATCATCGGGATTGACGGCGACAGCGGTATCTCCGAGCAGAGTTTCGGGACGGGTGGTCGCTAATTCCAGATATTCATCAGAATCCTTGAATTTATACCGCAGATGCCAGAAATGGCCGGCTTGGTCTTCGTAATTGACTTCGGCATCGGAAAGGGATGTCAGGCATTTCGGACACCAGTTAATCATGCGTTCGCCTCTGTAGATAAGGCCTTTTTCATAGTACTTGACAAATACTTCCTTAACGGCTTTGGAACAGCCTTCATCCATTGTGAAGCGTTCTCTGTCCCAGTCGCAGGAAGAACCGAGCTTTTTGAGCTGTTCCACGATACGTCCGCCGAACTTTTCTTTCCAAGCCCATGCACGTTTCATAAAGGCATCGCGGCCGATTTCTTCTTTGGTGATGCCTTCTTCGCGCATCGCGGCGACAATTTTAGCCTCTGTTGCGATGGCGGCATGGTCAGTACCTGGAAGCCATAATGTACAGTATCCGGACATTCTTTTCCAGCGAATCAGAATATCCTGCAAAGTTTCATCGAGCGCGTGTCCCATGTGGAGCTGACCGGTAATGTTCGGGGGCGGAATCACGATGGTATAAGGCTTTTTTTCTCTGTCGATTTCGGCATGAAAGCATTTTTTCTGCATCCATTCCTGATAGATTCTGTCCTCGAACTGTTCGGGGGAATAAGTTTTTGCTAATTCTTTCATGATAAAAATCATCCTCCTGATTTTCTTGATTTTGGACATAAAAAAACGCCCTGAAAAAATTTCAGGGCGAACAGATTCTGTCCGTGTTACCACCTGAATTCAGATAAATCCAAATTATCTGCACTCAAATGCGCGATAACGGGCGCGTCCGTCAGAAACTAATCTGTTTAAGAAACATTTCATTCCCGAAGCTCCGGAGCTACCTTCGGCGGTTCTGCATACGTCCTTGCACCATCCGGACGCTCTCTGAAATGCGGAGAACAGCTTACTCCTCTCCCTCACTGCTTTTGCAATATATTTATTATATCGCATCGCACCGGATTTGTCAAGAGAAAAATCAAATAAATTCTTGACAGGCTTTTCACTCTCTGATATAATAAAATTAACAAGATTTTTCCCGAACGGAGTGAATTTTCATGAATAAAATCAAGCGAAAAAATTTCGTGATAGCTGTCGGCATTCTGGTGCTGATTGCCTTCTTATTTTTTCTGGTATACGAGGCGATTCTCAACAGCGCGCCCCTTAGCATCGAACCCCTGAATACTGCCGATTATGCGACTGTTACTGACGGCGACATCCGTACGGATGTGGTGCTGTGCTTTCAGCGCGAAGGCGACAGCAAGTATTTATTAAATTTATCTTATCAGCATAATGATAACTGGATGGATGTTTATCCGGCATCCCCTCTGGAAGAATATAACATACAGGCAGGCGATTTCGCTGAAATGACCTATCAGGCGGAATATTCTGTCGGCGGTGAGGACGGGCATCATCAGGAGATTAAACAGCTCGGCGATTTTTCC
>JAFUWP010000128.1 GCA_017483405.1 Oscillospiraceae bacterium
ATTGGTGGTAAAATTATGAAAAAATTCAATGTGATTGTAAACGGAAAATCTTATGATGTTGCTGTAGAAGAACTCGGCGAAGGTACTGCCCCTGCTGCTGTTCCGGCCGCTGTCGCTGCTCCGGCTGCTGCCCCTGCCCCTGCTGCTGCGCCTGCTCCGGCCGCCGCTCCGGCTGTCGGCACTGGTGAAAAAGTGACCGCTCCGATGCCTGGTACTATCCTCGATGTCAAGGTTTCTCAGGGTGCAAGCGTCTCTAAGGGTGATGTCATCATGGTGCTCGAAGCTATGAAAATGGAAAATGATATTGTCGCTCCCTGTGATGGCTCTGTCACAAGCATTGTTGTCAAGAAGGGCGATTCCGTATAGAGCGGCGATACCCTCGCTACTGTCGGCTGATTAATTTCTGTTTGAAAGGATTTTGAGAATCATGGCTAAAAAAATAAGAGTAACCGAAACCGTTCTTCGTGATGCGCATCAGTCTTTGCTCGCAACAAGAATGCGCATGGAAGATATGCTCCCCATTCTGCCGAAACTCAATGAAGTCGGCTTCAATTCGCTGGAATGCTGGGGCGGTGCGACATTTGATTCCTGTCTTCGTTTCTTAGGCGAAGACCCGTGGGAAAGACTCCGCACACTCCGCCGCGAAATGCCCGATGCAAGACTGCAAATGCTGTTCCGCGGTCAGAATATGCTCGGCTATCGTCATTATGCAGATGACGTTCTGGAAGAATTCGTTCAGAAATCTGTCGATAATGGTATTGATGTCATCAGAATTTTTGATGCGCTCAATGACATCAGAAACTTGCAGACAGCTATCAATTCTGCAAAGAAATCTTCCCGTGACGGCAAAAAGCCCGAAGTGCAAGTCGCTATCTCCTATACAACCGGCGAAGTGTTCACAACAGAATACTATGTCGAATATGCAAAGAAAATTCAGGAAGCCGGCGCGGATTCCATCTGTATCAAGGATATGGCCGCCCTGCTGACTCCCTATAAGACGGAAGAACTCGTCAAGGCTCTGAAAGCCAATGTCGATTTGCCGATTGATTTGCATACACATTATACATCCGGCCTTGCCTCCATGTGTCTGCTCAAAGGCATCGAAGCCGGTGCGGATATTATCGATACTGCTATGTCTCCGCTGGCTCTGGGGACTTCCCATGCGCCGACGGAATCTATGGTCGCCGCTTTGCAGGGTACGGAATACGATACCGGTCTTGACCTGCCTCTGCTGATGGAAATCCGTGAATATTTCATGGGACTCAGAAAGAAATATCTCGATGAAGGCCTTATCGACCAGAAAATGCTTGCTACTGATGCAGGCGCACTGATTTATCAAGTTCCTGGCGGTATGCTCTCGAATCTGCTGTCTCAGCTCAAGCAGGCAGGCAAGGAAGAACTTCTTAACGAAGTACTGCTCGAAGTTCCGCGTGTCCGTAAGGATGCCGGCTATCCGCCTCTGGTAACACCGTCTTCCCAGATTGTCGGCACACAGGCTGTATTCAACGTGCTCATGGGCGAAAGATACAAGACTGTTACCAAAGAATTCAAAGGAGTTGTCCGCGGTGAATACGGTCAGACTCCTGTACCGGTTGACCCCGAATTCCGTAAAAAAATCATCGGTGATGCAGAGCCTATCGACTGCCGTCCGGCTGACCTGCTCGCTCCCGAACTCGATAAGCTCCGCAAAGAATGCGCTGAATGGGCTGAATCCGAAGAAGATGTTCTCAGCTATGCACAGTTCGGTCAGGTGGCTGTCAAGTTCTTCGAGAAACGCAGAAATGCCAAGCTCGGAATTGACGGCAAGCACGGCGATGCCGAAAAGCAGATTCATCCCGTATAATTAACAATTATCAATTAAATCTATCATGCATTGCCCTGTGATACACATGGGGCAATTGCTGTTCTATTCTCAAATTTATTTCAACAAGGAGGAAAAAGCGATGCCTATCAAAATTCCCGAAAATCTTCCGGCTTATCAGATTCTTGAAAATGAGAATATCTTCGTCATGTCGCAGACACGCGCCGAACATCAGGACATCCGTCCGCTTAAAGTGCTGATTCTCAATCTCATGCCCAAAAAAATAGAAACGGAATGTCAGCTCATGCGCCTGCTGAGTAATTCGCCGTTGCAGATAGATGTCGAACTGTTACAGGTATCGCATGTTTCTAAAAATACCTCGCAGAGCCATCTGAATGCATTCTACAAGACGTTTCCGGAAGTCCGCAACGGCTATTATGACGGCCTGATTATCACCGGCGCACCCGTGGAGCATATTCCTTTCGAGAGCGTGGACTACTGGCCGGAACTCTGCGAAATCATGGACTGGTCGAAAAAACATGTTTATTCTGTGCTTCATATCTGCTGGGGCGCGCAGGCCGGACTGTATCATCATTATCAGATTCCGAAACATCTGCTGGATAAGAAACTGTTCGGCGTGTATATGCATAAAGCCGAAATCGAAACCCCTTTGCTGCGCGGTTTTGATGATGTTTTTCCTGTTCCGCACTCCCGACACAC
>JAFUWP010000129.1 GCA_017483405.1 Oscillospiraceae bacterium
CGATGATAACAATTGTCGCAAGCAGAATATCTGTTCTCAAGTTATTACGGGCATCAATAATCAGATAGCCGAGTCCTGACTGTGCGCCGACCATCTCACCGGCAACGAGGAAAATCCAGCTTGTGCCGAGTGCCAGATGAATGCCGTTCGCAATCTGCGGAAATGCCGCCGGAAAAATCACCTTCCACATCAGTTCCGGCTGTCGGATGCCGAAATTTCTGGAAACTTTAAAATAAATCGGGTCGATGTTGCTTACTGCCGCTACGGTCGATAACAGTACAGGGAAAAATCCGGCAATAAAGATAATCACGATAGCCGGAATATCTCCAATCCCGAACCATAACACGATGAACGGCATCCATGCAGTCGGCGAAATCGGCCGCAGAAGCTGTACAACAGGATTGACATACTGAAAGGCTTTCGAGAACCATCCCAGAATCAGTCCCAGCAGTACCGCCGTCACAATCGAGCTGATATATCCAGCCGCGAAACGATACATACTCGTGCCGATGTGCCGGAATAATGAGCCGTCTTCTATCATCTCCAGCAGTGCGCGGAATGCTTTCAGCGGTGAGGGGAATAACGCTTCATTGAAATGACTTACACTGAACAGCACCTGCCATAACAATATCAGAACCGCGAACGAAACAACAACATTCCTGACAGAAATCAGTTTTTTCATATCTCACTGCTCCTTAAAAATCGTTTCTAATGAATTCCTCATAAGTCGGCGGATTATCAGAAAGGCCGTATTTCTGAACCTTTTCAGTCAGTACCTGATAGGTATCTTCTGTAATTTCCAAATCATCGTAGCGAATCCATTTCAGGGACAAGTCCAGAACGGCATCATCCTGCTGTAAATATTCCGCGGCGATTTCCTTTGCTTTTGCCGGAGTCAGATTCTTTCCGGCTTCTTTATAGCTCTGTACAAAATGAGAGGCATCTTCGGTACGGCCGTCAATGAACGCATCCGTCAGCACCAGACCACAGCAGAGGGAATCCGGCCAGAGTTCTTCGGAAGTGTAAAGTACATGACCAGCATCGAGACTGACTGCCTTTGCTCCGAAAGGTTCTGCCACACAGTAGCCGTCAATCTGACCGCTGGCGAGTGCCGATGGCATTTCCGGCGGTGCGAGTTCCGTTACATTGACATCATCAACAGTCAGGCCGGCCTGTGCAAGCGCATCATTCAGCAGGATGTTATGAGATGACTGCCGGTGCGGAATCGCGAAGGTTTTGCCCTTCAAATCTTCTGCACTCTGTACGGAATCGTTTGTCACGATAACATTTCCATCCTTATGGCCGAGCGCGACCGCCTTGATGCCGATGCCTTCCTGTTTGGATTTCATCGCGAGTTCAATCAGAACGGATGCGCCGTCCACGCGTCCGGTATTGAGAGCATCCAGCAATTCCGGCCATGAACCGTATTTGATAAGCTCCACTTGTAGTTCATCATCGGAGGCTTTCAGTTCTTCGGCGGCTTCAAATACCGGAAGTGCGTGTGTAATCGGCAGATATGCGATTTTGACAATTTTCTTTCCTTCTGTATTTCCGCTGTTATCCGCGGAAGTTGTTCCGCATCCTGCCAGCGAGATACTGAGCGCGAGAGCGGCCGCAAATGCAAAAATTCGATTCTTTTTCATCATAAACCCACCTTTAATTGAATACTTAATCTATCAGTTTAATATGCTTTTCTGATTGAAATCATGCCACGGCATCCGCCGTGACAGATTTGTTTTTATTCCGCATCCCAGCCGAGGGCGATACGTTTTTGTTTCATATCTTCGACAATCTTTTCACCGACTTTTACAGGGTCAGTATTGACATACATCACTGAACCGAGCAGTTCGCGTGTGCCGTCTTTCAGAAATTCGATGATGTTTTTAGACCCGTGAATCTGCGCTTCTACGCAGTGATAGGAATTCACACCCATCAGACGGAATCCGAGCGCGGCATCAATGCCCTTTTCGTTGCCCCATTCCGGAGAGGTGAACGCGAACGGCATTTCATAAATCTTATGCCCCAGCGCACCGGCAACCCCTGCGAAAATGCCGGAAGAACGCGTATTATCAATACATTCGCCGACATGCCATACCGGAGGAAGGTCATCACCAAGAAATTCCCGAAGGGTATCTCCGGCCTTATCCTGCGCGTGTTTACTGCAATAGCCGAGCTTCATCAACGGGAAGGATGCACATCCGTTTGAAAGAATCAGAATGTTATTTTTCAGAAGTACATCCGCAACATCAACGATGCATTTTTCATACAGAACCTTCGGATTGTTACAGCCGACCATGTTCACGATACCGAGTATCTGACCGGATTTCAAAGCATCCGCCAGCGGTTTCATACTGCCGAAACGCTTGTGAACATATTCCACAGAGAATCCGACTTCGGCTTCTACCTCATAAGGCGGAATGTAAACCGGAATTCCCTTTCTTTGTGAAAAGCTTTCAATCGCGCGGAGAACGATTTTTTCGGCGAGTTCTCTTGTTTCGCCGATGTTGGCATGACGATGGTCATATTCATAGCGTTCCGCATTGGGAAGTCTTGCGGATTCGCTTGTTGTAACAACAGTTGTCTTGAAACAGTGCGCGACTTCCATGATGGACGGGAATACATCCTGCACATCAGCGACCCAGAGGTCAAGCGCACCCGTGCCGAGCACCAGTTCCGCAGAAACCGCATTGGAAAGCGGAATGACTCCGCCATAACGGTACATCGCCGCCAGTCCGGAACAGCAGATTCCATAAAAACGGATACCCTTTGCGCCGGCTTCTTCCGCGAGCTTTATGAATTTTTCTTCCTGCCCGACTGCGACAATCTGACTCACCAGTGTCGGCAGATGGCCGTGTACGGCAATATTGACATAACCCTTTTTCAGCGCGCCGATGTTGACTTTGGATGTCACTCTGTCACCGACTCCGAACAGGCTGTCCGTTGCGATGCTCGCGCCCACAACTCCCGAAAAGGTAAAGGCTAATCCGCATCTTAAAAACTGTTGCATGATGCTTTTCCAGTCGCCGTCAGTAGCGCATCCGGATTTGTGATAAGCCTCAAATACTTCATGATAGGCACTAATCGGAAGAATATCGAGTTCTTCCCAGACTTTCTGACGTTCCGGCGGCGCACATGCCTGAATCGTTTTGTAAGTATCCGGAACGGTGCGCGACATATCTTCCAGAAGGGCATCTGCCAAATCCGCCGCGATATGCTTCAATTGACGATGCTTGACCGGAATCCCGAACGCGGCGGCAGTATCTTTGATTTTCTGTTCGCCCATAATCGGGATGTCGAGTTTTCCTTCTGCCGCCCATTTCAGCGCGAGCATGACTTCACGGGCGTGCATACCGTGTTGAGCCGCTCCGGCCGCCGCAGAACGAAGAAGATTTCTTGCAACAATCAAATCGGCATCCGCACCGCAGACACCCTTAGGAGCTTTGGCGGTAATCCGGCAAGGCCCCATGTTACAGATTTTACAGCATATTCCGGCCAGTCCGAAATTACATTGTGGTTTCTGATTGTCGAAACGGTCGAAGGCCGTATCAATGCCGAGCTGTTCCATCCGGAGCATCATTTCACGGACAGCAGGGTCAGGAGTTTGTTCGATGACATCCTGCTTGGACGGGAATGTTTTCCGGTATTCGGAAACGGCATTCATATAGTCGCGGATGAATGCCTGAGGGTCATCCTCCTCCTGATGGTCGGCTTTATGGGTAACAGTCGGGATGCCATGTTCATCGAAGCCAATCAGTGCGCGGTGAGAATGAATATGTGCCGGACTGTCATCTTGTTCATGATGATGGTGATGATGTTGTTCAGACATGTTCAGCATCCTCCTTTAAAGATTTTTTCTTTCTGAAAACGCCTTTCGGGTCATGTATCAGCAAATCTGCGAGCCAGATAATAAGTCCGAACGCAACGGCCGAACATCCTAAAAAGGCATCATTGAGCATATCCGCCGGCGCAGGGGTGAAATATTCTTCATGAAGTTCGGCATATTCGGCGAACGCATCCACAAGCCACATCAGGGATGCGCCCCAGAACATCCAGCAGAGAGTGGAAATCCGACAGGCATTGCCTTTGGTATACCAGATAAATGTGCAGATAACAGCGGCAATCGAGACGATTAATAATGTCATGTTACTGCGCCTCCTGTATGTTCTTTTTGTTCCGGATATGGTTCACGGCGAGCATACCCGTCCAGACGAGTGTGACCAGAGCCGCCATACCGATACCGTTTGTCGCCATTTCATGCAACATTGCGGATGTGGAATCCGGTTCGCGCATCGCGGTCAGAAACGGAAACCACGGTGTGACTTCCCCATGCCATACATGCTCGAATGCGAGCAGGGCACTTCCGCCCCAGAGCAGATTGGTCAGCCAGCGCGTCTTATGCAGAACACTTTCTTCTGATTTGAGTACTTCTTCGGGATGAACTTTCAGAGCAGAATATTTTTTCTGCTGATTATCTTCCGCGATTTTTCTTATGATAGTCACGACTGCCGCTTCGGCGGCAGGCACGAGGAAACATGCCATGATTGATTCTCCTATTCCTACTTATTTTATAGGCTTTCGTTTTACTGCCTTTTATATTATACTGCATCATGGCGGAATTGTCAATAAGATTTTCAGCTATCAAATTATATAATACTCCTAGATTTAGCAATAGTTTTTTTCTATAATATCTGATTTTTTGAAAAAACCTATTGACAAATTATATTTGATACGATATAATAGAATCATAGAGATTGAACCAAAGAGGTGAACATCATGCAGAATCCTGAATATGAATCACTGAAACTCGAAAATCAGCTCTGCTTTCCGCTGTATGCCGTATCCAGAAAGATTATCGGCCTGTATACACCGCATCTGAAACCTCTCGGATTGACGTATACACAATATCTTGTATTTCTGGTGCTGTCGGAACGGGATGAAATTACTGTCGGAAAACTCTGCGAAATACTGTATCTGGATAACGGAACACTTTCTCCGCTCCTGAAAACCATGCAGAAAAATGGCTATCTCAAAAGAGAACGCAGTACTTCCGATGAACGCACGGTATATATCAGCCTGACCGAACAGGGCAGACAGATGCTCGGAAATCTGAAAGACATCCCCGAAAAAGTCGGGAAATGCGTTCCGGTATCTCCCGAAAAAGCCGTGCTTTTGTATCAGGCATTGTATGAGATGCTTCACGAATTGTCATAATATAACAGGCGGTGAATTTTATGCAGAACTTCGATATTCAGAATTATATGAGCAAAGGCATCCGGAATATTGTGAAAAATACAATGCGTTCGGCTGTGCGGAATCCGAAAG
>JAFUWP010000130.1 GCA_017483405.1 Oscillospiraceae bacterium
CATCTGCCGACAAAATACGGAGATTTCATGATTCATGGGTATCAGAACGAAATCACTGGCCGTGAACATGTAGCTCTTGTCATGGGGGACGTTTCGGATGGTAATCCCGTGCTGTGCCGTGTGCATTCCGAATGCCTGACAGGAGATGTATTCGGTTCAAGCCGCTGTGACTGCGGTCAGCAGTTGGATGAGGCTCTGAAACGTATCGCCGGAGAAGGCAGGGGAATTCTTCTGTATCTCCGTCAGGAAGGCAGAGGCATCGGCCTGCTGAACAAAATCAAGGCTTACGATTTACAGGAACACGGCCGCGATACTGTCGAAGCCAATCTCGAACTCGGTTTCGCTCCGGATTTGCGCGATTACAGTGAAGGCGCACAGATTCTGAAAGATTTAGGCGCATACAAACTCAGAATCATGACGAATAATCCGGAAAAGATTTCAGATTTATCGGAATACGGTATTGAAATCACAAGCCGTGAGCCTATCGAAATTGCGCCGAAAAAGGAAAATTTATTCTATCTGAAAACCAAACAGGTGAAAATGGGGCATCTGCTGGATAATATCGATTAAAAACTCACAAAGGAGAAATTTTTAACATGAGTGAACGGAATGATTTCGATTTGTTGCTAGAAGCAGTAAGAAACGGCTTTCAGGCATTATTCAAAGAACATCATGAAACATTCTATTACTGCACTTTGATATTATCAGAGGGCGCAACACCGTTTATCTCAGCATTTTCGGAAGAAGCTCTGAAAGAAGCTGTAAAAAATAATCCTGATAATTCGGCAGATGACTTGAAATGGTCGTATGCAGATTCTCCTTATTGCGGATATGGATTCGAGGAATATTTTCAGGAACTGGATAATGTTTTTTCCGAGAGGATAAATGCGATTTCATCAGATGAGGAATATGACAAGGAAATTGAATATTGGCTGTCCCTCATGGAAAAAGTAATGAAAACACTCGATAAGGAAAAACTATTCAGCGAAGGAAAAGAACGGCGCAGGATGATACTCAATGCGGAAATCATGCCGCCCGATGAAACAAATGCGGAACGTGCCTCACGTCTGAATGCAAAAAGAACCTATCAGAAGTGGCACAAGGAAAATTTTGATGATGAAAATACAGTTCCGGATGATTTTATCGAGAGACTTTCCAAAATGTCAAGGGGAGAAATTGTATTATCCTTAAGAGATATGACCACCGCAGAAGTGGAAGCTACAATAAAATATCTTGAGAAATTGAATCAGGAACATCCGCTATGAATCTCAGCAAGTGCTGATTGCTCATAAATTTATTTTATTCAGAAAGGAAAATTTTATCATGAAAGTATTAGAAGGTTTTTACGAGGGAAAAGGTCTGAAAATTGCGATTGTCGCATCCAGATTCAATGAGTTCATCACGAATAAGCTTATTGGAGGAGCAGAAGACTGTCTCCGCCGTCACAATGTCGCTGAAGATGATATGACATTGGCATGGGTACCTGGTGCATTCGAGATTCCGCTCGCGGCTAAGAAACTGGCAAAATCCGGAAAATATGATGCAATTATCTGTGTCGGTGCGGTTATCAGAGGCGCAACATCTCATTATGATTATGTATGTGCGGAAGTTTCCAAAGGTATCGCGAGCGTTTCTCTTGAAACCGGAATTCCGGTGCTGTTCGGCGTTCTGACAACGGATACCATCGAACAGGCTATCGAACGCGCAGGCACAAAGGCCGGCAACAAAGGCTATGACTGCGCAATGTCCGCGCTCGAACTGGTGCAGATGCTCAGAAAGGTCGAGGACTGATGCCGAAAATTATGTTCTTCGATATTGACGGCACATTAATGGAGGATTCGTCCTCCCATTATGTGCCGGAAAGCACTGTCAAGGCTCTGAAACTCGCCCGCGATGCCGGAAATCTCCTGTATGTCAACACGGGACGGCCTGTCATCAATGTGGATGCTGATGTCCGCGTTCTGGGATTTGACGGCTATATCTGCGGATGCGGTTCGTATATCGAATGTAATGGAGAAGAATTATTTTATCAGACGAACTCAAAAGAAGTTTGTATCAGAACAGCGCATCTTGTCCGTGACTGCGATGCTTCACCGCTCTATGAACGCCGTGATGCGTTCTATTTCGACCCTGAATGCAGAGAACTCGAATTTGTGAAAGTCATCCGCGATACGTTCCGGATGCAGGAAAAAAACGTCTGGCGAAGTGTCAATGATGATGATTTCAGTTTCGATAAGTTTGTTATCGCCTATGATGACCAAACCGATTTGGAACGCTTCAAAGCCGGTATTGCTGAAAATTTCGTCTATATCGACAGAGGAAAGGGCTTCGGCGAAATGGCGCAGAAAAATTGCAGTAAGAAAACGGGTATGGATTTTGTTCTGAACTATCATGGTTTGCAGAAATCTGATGCTTATGCCATCGGAGACAGCCTGAACGATTTGCCGATGTTCGAGGGGGCAGGGACTTCCATCGCGATGGGCAACGGCGACAAGTTAATCCCTTATGCGGATTATGTCACGGCTGACCTCTGGCATGGTGGCATCTATCAGGCAATGGAGCATTTCGGATTCTTTGAAAGAAGCTGATTTTCATGAAGAAAAAGAAAAAATCATATCACCGGAAACGGCAGAAATATCAGTATCATGGTGAAGTGACGATTTCTCCGCTCGCGTGGATTGTTGGTCTGATTTGTCTGCCGTTCCTGCTGTTTCTGCTCATCATGAGTATTCGGGACGGCGAATCCGGACTGATTGTGCTTTGCAGTCTGTTTCTGCTGATGCCTGTCTGGATGATTTTAAGCATCAACTGGAAAATCACTTATGATGCTGTTGGCTTTACTTATCGGAATTTTTTCCGGATTTCGAGATATTATAAGTACAGTGAAATCACAAAAGTTTTTGAGGATACAAACAGCTGTATCTATATCGGAAGGAAAAAAATCGCGATAGACAGCATGACGAACGGGCGTTTTCAATTCATGCAGTGGGTGAAACGTCATGCCAGAAAAGCACAGTATCTCACCACACGGGACAGAAAACTTTTCAATGGAAATATCCGCGGTGCAGAAGAAATCGTATTCGTATATTTTCTGATTCTGGCCTTTCTCTGCGCCCCGATGATTCTGATGCTGGTCAGTCATGAAATGTCGGAAGATATTCTCATTGGAGGCGGAATCATTCTGTTCTGCTGGATTCTGACAGGCATCATCAGCAATTATATTCTGAGTCATGCGGATAAGCATCCCGTACTTGTCCGGATGATTGTCAAAGAAGATGCTATCATCAAGAAATAAAAAACAGGCAGTATGTTTTTCATACTGCCTGATTTATATTTTCTTAGTCGCTCATGAGTGCGCTCATGTCATACATGCCTGCTTTCTGATTTTTCAGGAAAACAGCCGCATTGACTGCACCGACTGCAAAAACTTCCTTCGATGCCGCACTGTGAGAAAGTGTGATAACTTCATCATGACCGGCGAAAATAATATCATGTTCGCCGACAATCGTACCGCCGCGGATGGCATGTAAGCCGATTTCCGTCTTTTCACGCTTCTGACGCTTGGAATGACGGTCATAAACATAATGATACTGATTATCCAGAGACTGATTAATCGCATCCGCAATCATCAGTGCCGTTCCGCTGGGAGCATCAATTTTCTGATTGTGATGCTTTTCCACGATTTCAATATCGAACTGATTGCCGAGAATCGAAGTCGCTTTCTTAGCAAGCTGAACCAGCAGATTGATACCAAGCGACATATTGAACGAGAAGAATACCGGAATCGTTTCGGCGGCCTTCTTGATTTTAGCAATCTGTTCTTCAGAATAG